>NZ_AP023213.1:3662500-3822500 GCF_014218275.1 Citrifermentans bremense | reverse complement strand
CCCGGGGGGGTCGCAGAGAAATGGCGGTAGCGACTGTTTACTAAAAACATAGGACTCTGCAAAGTCGCAAGACGACGTATAGGGTCTGACGCCTGCCCGGTGCCGGAAGGTTAAGGGGATTTGTTAGCCGCAAGGTGAAGCTTTGAACCGAAGCCCCGGTAAACGGCGGCCGTAACTATAACGGTCCTAAGGTAGCGAAATTCCTTGTCGGGTAAGTTCCGACCTGCACGAATGGCGTAACGATTTCCGCGCTGTCTCAACCAGTGGCTCAGCGAAATTGAATTCTCGGTGAAGATGCCGAGTACCCGCAGAAAGACGGAAAGACCCCGTGCACCTTTACTACAGTTTGACAGTGACATTCGAATAAGCTTGTGTAGGATAGGTGGGAGACTTTGAAGCTGGGACGCCAGTCTCGGTGGAGTCATCCTTGAAATACCACCCTGGTTTGTTTGGATGTCTAACCCAGGCCCGTCATCCGGGTCGGGGACACTGTCTGATGGGTAGTTTGACTGGGGCGGTCGCCTCCCAAAGAGTAACGGAGGCGCGCGAAGGTTCCCTCAGGCTGATTGGAAACCAGCCGTAGAGTGTAAAGGCATAAGGGAGCTTGACTGCGAGACCAACAAGTCGAGCAGGTACGAAAGTAGGTCTTAGTGATCCGGCGGTTCTGTATGGAAGGGCCGTCGCTCAACGGATAAAAGGTACGCCGGGGATAACAGGCTGATCTCCCCCAAGAGTTCACATCGACGGGGAGGTTTGGCACCTCGATGTCGGCTCATCGCATCCTGGGGCTGAAGTAGGTCCCAAGGGTTTGGCTGTTCGCCAATTAAAGCGGTACGCGAGCTGGGTTTAAAACGTCGTGAGACAGTTTGGTCCCTATCTTCTGTGGGCGTAGGATACTTGAGAAGAGTTGACCTTAGTACGAGAGGACCGGGTTGAACGTACCTCTGGTGTTCCAGTTGTTCCGCCAGGAGCAGTCGCTGGGTAGCTATGTACGGAAAGGATAACCGCTGAAAGCATCTAAGCGGGAAGCCTCCTTCAAGATTAGGTATCCCTGGGAGCAATCCCCTAAAGGCCCGTTGTAGACCACAACGTTGATAGGCCGGGTGTGTAAGTGCAGTAATGCATTCAGCTTACCGGTACTAATCGGCCGTGAGGCTTGACCATAAAAAATTCTTGGAGAGGGGGGTGGGTCTCCCACCCCCCGATCATAAACTGCTGATGCGTAAAACCTACAAAAACACGAAAATGCGATTGTTGAGAAATATATTGCGAGAGCCGTAAAGGTTCGAGCTAAGAGTTTCTCTGTGGCTATGCCGAGAGGGTCACACCCGTTCCCATCCCGAACACGGAAGTTAAGCCTCTCTGGGCCGATGGTACTGCACTGGTAACGGTGTGGGAGAGTAGGTCGCCGCAGGGAATTTAATAGAGAAGCCCCGTCAGGAATACCTGGCGGGGCTTCTCGCGTTTATTCCGAGCCTGCTTTCTCTGCCCGCCCGCTATGCTGGTTTCTGAACCATCGGGCAGTTGGCTGTCGGCCCGAAGATGGCGCCGTAGTTGAAGTAAGAATCCCTGAAGCAATGTCCTGACTTGCTCTGGCATTCTTCCAGGTTTCCACAGTCGTAACAGGCTGAGCCCTTGAACTTCTCCCTGGGGGGATAAGCAAAGTTCAGCAGTGATTCGCTGTTCCATACCTCAAGCAGTGACTGGGTTGAAACGTCGCCTACAAAAAATGGCTTATCCTGCGGCACTGTATCGCATAGGACTACTTTGCCGTCAGGGGTTATAGTCATTGAGCTGCGGCCACCTGCACATTGCGCTCGACTTCTCCAATACCGTATTTTCTCAGTCTTTTTGTCGCTTAGTTCCACTGATATCTCGATCGGGCCCGGCTGCAGAGATGATGCGTGCGAACTCCCTGCCTCGGTGCTAGAGGAAAGCGCAATGCCGCTCGTGCGAAGGCTCAACTCGGGAAAGTCGATTCTGGCCCTTTCGCATTGTTGCGTGATCAAGATCTTGTCGTGACTGCTTAAACAGAGGTTATCGTTGTGCTTATGGTAGGTTTTTGTGTAGGGTGCGACCGTTATCTGTGTCACTCCCAGCTCCACGAGCTGCTTGATCCATTGGTAAATGTGCGGTGCATTCATCGGCGCGGCGACGGCTTTGACCCGCAGGTTGAACCCGCGCGCCTGTAGGTTCTGGATGCTCTGCACCGCCCTGCCGCTCGCCGCCCCCGGTTGATCAGCCGCTTCGGACGGCGCGTCCATAGTAAGCTGTACCTCGCGCAGGTACTGGTTGACTGGTTTCGTCATACCCACCTCTACCAGCCTGTCTGCGATTTCTTCTGTGATGAAGCATTTCGTCGGAAGCTGGAACAGCATGTCCTGCGAGACGAGCTCGGCGATCAGTGCCAGGGCTTCCTTTCTGTACAAAGGGTCGCCGCCGGCCTTTTCTGCTGCTGCGATTTGGAACTGTCGTCGGTGAACTGCAGCGGATCCATTTTGATCACGAAGGGCTCCAGTTCTGGAGTCATCGCAACGACCGCGTCACATTCCTTGTTTGCTGCGAGTATCACTTTGGTCACGAAGTCCTCTGCAGCTTCCAGATTCTCAAATCCGTGGGCGTACTGCACGATCAGGCACAGGTGCCGGAACGCGAGCCTCCCGTCCATCAGGGAAAGCGTTGCGCCCACCAATGGTGACACCATGGAGTATTCTGCCTGGCCAGCTGCGTACCGGCACAACAGAGTCCAGTCGCCGTTTCGTTTAAGCCGCCAATAGGGGGAGATGACCGGAATTGCTGTGTCTGTTATCTCTACATCTTTGCCCAGCACGGAACATTGCAGTTGCATATCGCTCCTCCTTGCCTGCTGCAGCTTCTGTTTGCACGTGGGTGAGCTGAAAGGCTGAGAATAAGCACGAACGCACATCAGTCTATAGCATCATTAGAAGGTGTCAATGTTGTAGGTTCAAATACGCGGGTGTGCGGCGAAGTGTCGGACGACTGCTCACTTAGTATGATCCCAACGGGTGTTGCGAAGGCGGGCGCGAATGCATATTCCGCTTAGGCCCGCCCAGAAAGCTGATGGAGAGGCAAATGTTAACCAGTGCCATCAGGGTGATCGAATGAAGACGCGGGATGCGCTACCCTTACTCTGTCACATTATGAGAAAGCTTGGCTGGTGCGGGTTGTGTGTGTTAATTTCTTTGGCACGAGCAGCTACAAAAGGTGGCGGAGCCATGGAGATGACGACGGAAAGACAGATACAACTGGAGCCTGGCTGGAAATCACATATGCTGGAGGAATTCGATAAGCCTTACATGCTGGAGCTGAAGGAGTTCCTGCGCCTGGAGTTGGCGCGCAAGAAGACCATCTATCCCAAGGGGAGCGAGTACTTCAATGCCTTCAACTCCACCTCCTTCGACAAGGTGAAGGTGGTGGTGCTGGGACAGGACCCTTACCATGGGCCGGGGCAGGCACACGGGCTCTGCTTTTCGGTAGCACGGGGGGTGGAGGTTCCGCCTTCGCTGGTGAACATCTTCAAGGAGATACAGGCGGACCTGGGGCTCGCACCTGGCGATTTCAGGCACGGTAACCTGAAATCGTGGGCGGAGCAGGGCGTCCTCCTCCTGAACAGCGTGCTGACTGTGGAGGCGGGACGCGCAGCCTCGCACCAGGGGAAGGGTTGGGAGGCCTTTACCGACCGCGCCGTTTCGATGCTCAACGACAAGAAGGATCACGTGGTATTCATGCTCTGGGGCTCGTACGCCCAGAAGAAAGGCGGCGTCATAGACGAGAAGAGGCACCTGGTCCTGAGGGCACCGCATCCCTCCCCCTTGTCAGCTCACCGCGGTTTCCTGGGCTGCCGGCACTTCTCTCAGGCCAACGCCTACCTGACAAGGCACGGCATCGACCCGATCGACTGGCGCCTCCCCGCCTAGCGGCGGCGCGGCATCCGCTCACCGCGCACAGAAAAGGGGAGACCAAAAGCTGGCGGTCCCCCCATTCTTTATGCTCCTTCCTTTAGTACCTGAATCTGCAGATCTGCAGCCTCAGGCACTCCGAGAGCCGACTCAACTCATCAGCAGTCGCCATCGATTCGCGGTTGTCCCTGGCTGTGCCCTGGATGGTCCCGGTGATCTGGTGCACGTTATTGCTGATCTCGCGGCTGGTTGCGCTCTGCTCCTCGGCCGCGGTCGCTATCTGCCCTATCTGTAGCGTCACATCGTTCACCTGCTTAAGTATTTCCGCCAGGCTCTCCCCTGATTTCACTGAGTCTTCGGCCCCTTTCGCGGCTTCCCTTGCGCTTTCATGCATGACCTGCACGGCGCGGGCGGTCTCCTCCTGGATCGACCTGATGTTGACCTCTATCTCCTTCGTGGCGCTGGTGGTCCTCTCCGCCAGCCGGCGCACCTCGTCGGCCACCACCGCGAAGCCGCGCCCCTGCTCCCCCGCGCGGGCGGCTTCTATGGCCGCGTTCAACGCGAGGAGGTTGGTCTGGTCCGCGATGTCCTGGATGGTCCCGATGATGTCGCCTATCTGTTCCGACTTTACCCCCAGATTCCCTACGCTTTCCGAGGTGGCGCGCACCTTTTCATTTATGAGCTTCATGCCTTCGATGGTCCGTTCCACGTCGGCGGCTCCGTACTTCGCCATCTCGCAGGCGCGCTGGGCGCTGTCGACCGCGCTCAGGCAGTTCTTCGAGATGTCGGCGGAGGTGGCGGCCATCTCCTCGCCGGCGGTAGAGACCGTTTCCGTCTGCACGGCTACCGCCTCGGTGGTATTGGCGAGCCTCTCGGTGCTGGAGTGCAACTCGGAACTGGCGCTGGCTACCGAGTTCGCGTTGTCCGCCACAGTCTGCACTATGGTGTGAACCCTGTCTATGAACCTGTTGAAATAACGGCTGGCGGTACCTATCTCGTCGTCGGATTCATTGAGACGATGGGTGAGGTTGCCGTCCCCTTCGGCTACGTCTTGCAGGGTCCTGATCAATTCCCGCAACGGCAACAGCGCCTTGTGCAGGGCTAGGTATCCGGCCAGAGCCAGGACCCCGCCTAGCAGTGCGGACAGCGCGAGGATCAGGTATTTCAGCCTGTCGAACACCGCCAGGTACTCGGAGCGCTTCTCCCCCACGAAGAGGGCGCCGATCACCTTGCCGTTGCCGTCTTTGAGGGGCAGGTAGGAGGCGAAGTGCGGAACACCCAGGATTACTGCCTCCCCCTGGTAGGGAACCGCGTGACCGATGACCGCCTCACGCGCGGGCCCCTGGAGCGTGGTGCCGATTGCGCGGGCGCCGTCATTCTTCTTGATCGTGGTAGCGACCCGGATGTCGTCCCTGAAGATGGTCGCCTCCCCGCCGAAGATTTCCTTCACCTTGTCGGTCAGGGCGTTGTCCCCGTCCAGCGTCATCCCGTTCGTCTGCAGCTTTCCGTCCACCAACACGATGCCGCCATCGTTCTTGCTGATCAGTTCACGGAAAGCCTTGATCCTGGAGGCGAGGGAGACGTTAACCTGGCGGGTGATTTCCTTTTTCGTGACGTAGAGAGAGATGGCCGAAGTAGTGATGGTCGCGATGAGAACCATGGCCACATTGCTGATCAAAATCTTCTTGCTTATGTTCATACTGGTCCCTTCGTTGCGCGTGTTTGGGTGGAGTTGACGGAAGCTTCGAAAAGACCTATCGGGGGGTAAAACAGGAATCTTTAGAAAAAGTATACACGTCGATGTATACACAATTACAACGTTATTAGAGAGCGGGGTAAAGTGGTCTGACCGTGGTGTGGGCGGGAGCCACCTTTTACTGAGGCAGCTATATGGCATACTGGCATAGTCGATAAGGAAAATCACTTGCAGCTGTTTCTGCCGAATTTTATACTGTCATAGAAGGAGAATCACTTACACTGATGGAGGTTTGCCATGAAAGCTTTTACTACCAAGCTGGCCGTTTTTACGGTCGTTACTCTTATGTCTGCTGTACCGGTACTCGCAGGTGACAGCGGTATGGGGATGAGCTCAGGAGACAAGTTCCAGAAGGATGAATGCCTGCTGGTCGCGCGGGCCTGCCGTGACAACGTGGACTCGATCCAGCAGAGGATAGACAGGCTCAACAAGGAGATCGGGAAAGGGACTGCTGTTTACAGCCGGGACGAACTGAAGATGCTAGATTCCCAGTTGAAGGATGCAACGCGTACCCTGGAGATGCTGATCAGTGACGGTGCCTGACAATTGAATAGCGTCGGAAATGGCATGAAGAGGTGGGGGCCGCGGGCCTCCATCTCTTTTTGTGGCCGGTCGAAAATCAAGGCGAGGGGGCTGCTTGGGACTTGAAGGCCGAGAAAGCCTGCAGCAACTCAAGGAAAAGCGCGTCGAGGGGCTCTGCGTCCTCTATCTTGGCCGCAGATTCCATCCGTGCGGCAAGTTCGCGCATGACCGGCGCGCCCATGTTGGCGGAGGTCCCTGCTATAGTGTGGGCCCTGTAATATATGGTGCCAAGGTCCTTTCGGGAGATCGCCTCTTTCAGGTGGTCGAGGTGCTCGGAGATTGCCGTTAGGAATTTCGCCACGAACATCTCCACCGCTGCCTCTTCTCCTCCCAGTCGCTCCAAGAGGTCGGCTCGGTCGAAGGCGAGCGGGGCCGTTTGCGGCGGCGGTTCTGGAGTGGCGGCCGCAGCGGAGGGGTGGCAGGCGTCGGAGGTGGCAATCTTCCTGATCATGGCGGCGATTTCCCTGTCCCGCACTGGCTTCGACAGGTAGCTGTCCATGCCGGCATCGGTGCAGATGGTGATGTCCTCCTTCATCGCGTTGGCGGTCATGGCGCAGATATGGACCCGCCACCCGGTCCCCTCTTCGCGGCTGCGGATGATCCGGGTTGCTTCCAGACCGTCCATGACTGGCATCTGCACGTCCATGAAGATGAGGTCGAAGTTCTCCCGCTCCCACATCTCGACCGCTTCCCGCCCGTTTTGCGCCGTCTGGATCTGGTGGTTTCCTGTCTTGGCGATGAGCTTGGCCGATATCAGCTGGTTGAGCGGCACGTCGTCCACCACGAGGATTCTCAATTCCCGCTCCACCTTCTCGCTCTGTGTTTCGACTTCCTCCTCGACGGGGCGCTCGCCGGGCTTGGGGAGTGTCGCCTCCATGCTGAAGCTGAAGACGCTCCCCTCTCCCAGGGCGCTTTCCACGCTCAGTTTCCCACCCATCAGTTCCGCCAGGCTCTTGCTGATGGAAAGCCCCAGTCCGGTGCCGCCGTAGAGCCGGGTGGTGGAGT
Source organism: Citrifermentans bremense (assembly GCF_014218275.1). Classification (NCBI taxonomy): domain Bacteria; kingdom Pseudomonadati; phylum Thermodesulfobacteriota; class Desulfuromonadia; order Geobacterales; family Geobacteraceae; genus Citrifermentans; species Citrifermentans bremense. Next base: position 3,815,237 of record NZ_AP023213.1, on the reverse strand, counting down.
TGTCCGCCTGAGAGAACTTCTCGAAGATGACTTCCATCGCCTCGGGGGCGATGCCGATACCAGTATCGGCCACCGAGAAGTTCAAACAGACCCCGCCTGCTCCGTCGCAGGTCGCTGCGGCAGTGAGTGTGATGCTCCCCTTCTCGGTGAACTTCAGGGCGTTGCCGAGGAGGTTACCCAGTATTTGCCGGAGGCGAACCGGATCCCCAACTACGAGTTCCGGAAGCTCGGTGCCCGCCTCAAGTTCTACCCGGACCCCCTTTTCCTGCCCGCGGAGCACGAACGGCTGAAGAGAGCGGTCCAGGAACCGCCGCAGGTCGAATACCACCGCTTCGAGCGTGAGCATCCCCGCTTCCACCTTGGAGACGTCGAGGATCTCGTTGATGATGGTGAGAAGACTTTCGGCGCAATCGGAAAGCGATTCCATGTAGCCGTGCTGTACCTTGTCGAGCGGCGTCTCCATCAGAAGCCTGGCAAGGCCGATCACTCCGTTCATCGGAGTCCTGATCTCGTGACTCATGTTGGCGAGGAAGGCGCTTTTGGCCGCGGTGGCGGCCTCGGCCTTGACCAGAGCTTCCTCGAGCTCGGTGGTGCGCTGGGCTACCTTCATCTCCAGTGTCTGCATGTGTTCCTGGAGCATGTCGTAGAGTTCCGAGTTCTCCACGGCATAGGCCGTGTTGATCAGGATGCTGCTCAGGGCGTTCAGGGTGGAGACCTCTGCGCTGAGGTGGCTGCCGGGAAGTATCCCCATGAACATCCCCCTGATGCGGCTGTTGGTGGCCAGCACGTGCAGCACGAGCGTGTCGGTGCCGGAGAGTGTCGGTACTATCACGGGGTGGTTCTGGTTCACGGCCCAAGCGAAGGTGCCGTCCTGCACCCGGGCATCTACCTCGTTGATCATCTCGCCACAGGAGAATTCCGGGTCGCAGACGGTAAGGGTGAAGGAAGCGTCCTCGTCGATGCCGAGCATGGCAAGAGCGGTGAAGGGTATCAGCCGCTTCAACTGGCCGAAGACCGCCCTGATCACGAAGGAAGGTTCCTTTTGACGGTAAATGTCCGACTGGAAATCGCTGCAAGCGGTCAGCACGTCGAGTGTCTTCAGGTAGTTCAGGTTGGTCTCCTCCAGGAAGTTCACCCTCTCCTGAAGCTTACGGACCTGGTTTTCAATGGGCTCATTGTGATGCATCTTCACTCCCGAACAGTACCGATACTGTCTGTTCATAGGTGCTGTCCACCTGCTTCACCAGTGTGGGAAGGAAGTAGCAGGAGATCTGCAGCCGGTCCCATACTCCCTTGTCGAGTTCCGGCACGAAGATCTCGCCGCTGTGGCCCAGCTGCAGGGCGTGGGCGATGATGTCGGCCAGATGGAGTATGGAGCTTTCGCGCGGGTACTGGTCGCCCAGGCGGCAGTCGTGGTGGCCCCCCACGGGCTCGGCCACCCGGGGGGGGATCTTCCATTTTTTCAGCAGAGCACCGCCGACGTCGGCGTGGTCGAAGCCGAACTTCTCCCGTTCCGCGCGGTGCAGCAGGGCGTCCGTCGCCCGGCACTGCTCCAGCAATTCCAGGCAGATCCCCGGCACCCGGACGTACATGACCAGCCTACCGATGTCGTGTAGAATCCCGGCAACGAAGAAGCGCTCCAGGTTCGACTCGCGCTGGCTGGTGGCAAGGATCCTCGCCGCGAGCCCGGTGGCGATGCTGTGCTTCCAGAACTGCTCCATGTTGACCAGTTCCTCGGGGATACCCTTGAATACGTCCATGACCGAGATGGCGAGGGCCAGGTCGCGCACCTGGAGCACACCTATGATGGTGACGGCCTGGGTGATGGTGTCTATCTTGGAGAAGTAGCCGAACAGAGGGCTGTTGGCGAGCTTCAGGATCCTGGCGGTGAGCCCCTGGTCCTCGGAGATGATCTTGGCGATGTCCCCGATGGAGCTGCGGGGGTGGTCGATCGCTTCCGAGAGTTGAGAGTAAAACATCGGGAGGGAATGTATGGTGGAGACGTCCTCCACCATGTGCTCCACCGAAGAATGCGGCTTACGATGCATTGGCGGCCCTCCTTTCGGTGCAGATCCGCAGCAGTTCCTTCACCGCGGGGTGCTCGGGGTCGTTATGGACGAAGAGCCTCTCCACCTCGGCTCGCGCCTGGCGCAAAAGCTCAGGGTCTACCTCCTCATGCTGAGGCGCCTCGGGGTCCTCGGCGACCCCTTCGCCTACGATCTCGACCTCGAGCACCCCCCACATCCTGAAGATGGAGAAATGCTTCTCCGTAAGCTCCGCACCGGACGGAAGGAGCATCCTGCCGCTGCGGTCGCAGACGTTGCGGCTGAGAATCATGCCGGGGGCCAGGTTGTCGATGTGGACAACTGCCAAGGGGGACCTCCTTTGTTGCACCTGCTCGCGGGGGACCGCGCTCTCATGAATTATGCTGCTAGTTGCGTATCGGTCTTTGTTGCGGTTTCTTTAGCTCCCTGCACCATTCCCGCAGCGTGACGGCAATAAGGCTCTCCTGCCGCAAAGCCCCTCGCGGGCCAGGTGGTGGAAAAACGCTACGGGGTTGACATAAGCCGCAACCCCTGTCTTTAATAGACGATGCTCAAAACTACTCATGAAGATCCTCGCTCCTCGAAGGCCACTTTCTGGCTGATACTTACAACCTTTTTCTGGGGAGGGAGTTTCGTCTTCAACAAGATCGGCTTCAGAGAGATCCCGCCAGTAACCTTCCTGTTCTTCCGCTTCGCCCTGGCAACGCTGCTTATGGCGGTGGTCTGCCTGCCGCGCTTGAAGCGCTTCGACCGGAACGTCCTGGGGAAGGGGTTCGTCATCGGGATGGCGCTTGCCGCCACCAACCTCTCCTTCGTTCTCGGTGTGAGCGGCACCAGCATCTCGCGCGCGGGGTTCCTGAACAACCTGTTCGTGCTGATCATCCCGCTGCTGTGCTTCGCCTTCTGGCGCGAGCGCTTCGACCGCTGGACCGCGACCGGTCTTTTCCTCGCCCTCGCCGGCCTGTGGCAGCTGGCCCAGGGCGGGGCGGAGGGTTTCAACAAGGGGGACCTGCTCTCCACCCTGTGCGCGCTCTTCATCGCCCTGCACATCATATCGGTGTCGAAACTTTTGCGGGACGAGGACGTCTACCTGCTGAGCCTGGTGCAATTCGGCACTGTCACGGCGGTGGGAGGCCTGCTGTTACTGGTGCTGCCGGAGCCCCCCTTCGCCATCACCGCGGTTTCGGGCGGTTCGCTGCTTTACTGCGCCATCTTCCCGACCATCATCTGCTTCACGCTGCAAAACAGCTACCAGCGCTACACCACCCCCACCAAGGCGGGGCTCATCTACACTATGGACCCGGTCTGGAGCATGCTGGGGGGGACGCTGATCCTGGGGGAGCGGCTGACCGCGGGAGAGTGGCTGGGGTGCTCGTTCATCTTCGCCTCGGTCGTACTTCCGCTCTCCATCAAGCGCCTGCGTGAGCGGCACCTGGGCATCGACTACCGAGCCGAAGGGGCCGCTGCCGATTAGCGACCATTCCGCCCCGCCGCCGCATGGTTTTCGTTGACTTCACGGCTTTCTCGGATACGCTGGCGCGAGAACGTAATCGCGACGCTAAAAAGGAGGGGGCATGCCCGAACTCCCTGATCTCACCATCTACGCTGAAAACCTGGAAAAAAAGCTGGCCGGAAAGAAAGTAAGGTCGGTTTCCTTCCACGACAGGGGGCGCCTTAACGTAGCTCCGGATCAGCTCTCCTCCGCGCTTACCGGCGCGAAGATCGCCGCGGTCAGGAGAACGGGAAAGCAGGTCTCCTTCCAGGCCGACAACGGTGCCGTCCTGAGGGTTCACCTCATGCTGACCGGCGGTTTCGTGCTGGCCGGGGCAGATCAACTGAAGGGGGTGGAGGCGCCGGTGGTTAGCATTGCCTTCACCGACGGTTGTGCGCTGGCTGTCTCCGACCCCAAGGGGTGGGCGACCCTCACCCTGAATCCTCAGCCTGAGCGGGAGGCGCCCGACGCCCTGGAAGTCAGCTTGGAGCAATTGCAGCAGTTGTGCGCCCGAAAGCCGAAGGCGCTGATCAAGGCGCTGCTCCTGGACCAGGCGCTCATCGGGGGGATCGGCAATGCCTACGCCGACGAAATCCTCTGGGAGGCGCGCATCTCGCCCAAGTCGGCGGCGGGAAAACTCCCCCCTGAGGCTGTCTCGGCACTGGCGCGGGCCATTCCCGCCGTTCTCGAGGATGCCATAGCGGAACTGCGCAAACGCCACCCCGACATGGTCTCAGGCGAGTACCGCGAGTTTCTCAAGGTGCACCGACCCGGGCTGAAGAAATCCCCCACCGGGGCACCAGTCATCAAGGAGAACGTCTCCTCCAAGCAGACCTACTACACCGACGAACAGCGGCTCTACAGGTAGCATGGGGGGCGGCACCTGCCCGCCCCCCATGGCTTCGTATCCATCCCCCTTGCAGCAGTTTCCTGACGCCTGAGCTTCGCATTTCCTCTCCGTTTCTTTCCTGTTGACCCTTTTCCCCGTGCCGCATGCCAACCTATCCGGTTTTCACTGCCGAGTCGGCCAACTTTCCAGATCCCCTGCGTTGACAATAAGAGAAAGCCGGATACTTTTAGACAGTTAGTTTTTACTAATGTTTCACCAAAACCACCGGCTTCGGCCAACAACGGGAGGAAAACATGAAAAGGTTTCTGTGGATGGCGGTCGTTTCTCTGTTTGCGTTGAGCATGGCGATCCCCGCACTTGCGGCGGATAAGCTGTCGAGGTCCGACAAGGCGTTCGTGAAGGATGCTGCCAGCGGCGGGATGATGGAGGTCGAAGCGGGACGCCTGGCCCAGCAGAAGGGGGCCTCTCAGGAGATCAAGGACTTCGGTCAGATGATGGTAACTGACCACGGCAAGGCCAACGACGAATTGGAGGCCATCATCGCTAAGAAGCAGATGAAAAAGCCGGCGAAGATGGACGCCAAGCATAAGAAGATGGTCGACCAGCTGAACGCGCTGTCCGGTGCCGAGTTCGATAAGAAATACGCGAAGGAAATGGTCAAGGACCATGAAAAGGACGTGGCGAAGTTCAAAAAGGCGAGCGGAAAAGTCAAGGACCCCGAGATCAAGGCGTGGGTGGACAAGACCCTGCCGGTCCTCGAACAGCACCTGCAGCACGCGAAGGATATGGCGAAGAAGCTGGGCGTGGCCAAGAAATAGGGAGCGCTTTCAGAGGTTAAAAACGATGGGGCTTCGGAGTTTCGAAGCCCCATTTCTGCGCCCGGGCATGGCTCAATCCTGGGCCCGGCCATAGCAGGCGGTCATCTCGGAGAGACGGGAAGCGACTTCGCCGAGGTCTGCAGTGGGGATCCTCCACTCCCAGTTCCCCTCCGCTTTCCCGGGCCTGTTCATCCTGGATTCCTCGCCCGCCCCCAGCACGTCCTGCATCTGGATCACCGCCGTGTGCGCCACCGACATCAGCGCCAGCCTGATCAGCTCCCAGTTGACCCCGTTCTCCACCCGCCGTCCCAGATAGCGGTAGAGTTCCAGCCGCTCCTCGTCGCCAGCGCCCTGATACCACCCGGTGACGGTGTCGGTATCGTGGGTGCCGGTGTACGCCACGCTGTTTAAGGGATGGAGGTGCGGCAGGTAGCTTCTTTCCCGCGCCTCCTTCTGGAACCCGAAAAGGATCACCTTCATCCCGGGGATGGCGTACCGGGCCATGGTCTCCCTTACGTCGGCGCCGATGGTCCCCAGGTCCTCTGCGATCACGGGGAAGAGAGGGTAGTGCTGAAGCATGGTGTTGAAGAATTCCTGTGTCGGGACCTTTTGCCAGTTCCCCCTGAGCCCGTTTTGCTCCCCTACCGGGACTTCCCAACAGGAGGTCAGTCCTTGGAAGTGGTCGATCCTCACGAAGTCGTACTGCCTGAACAGGTAGTGAAAGCGCCTGATCCACCAGTTGAAGCCGTTGCGCCTGAGCCCGTCCCAGTCGTAGACGGCGCAGTTGAAGAGCTGCCCTTCGGCGCTGAAGGCGTCGGCGGGGCTCCCGGCGAGCAGGTACGGCTTTTTCTGCTCGTCCACCTTGAATAGTTCCGGGTTGGCCCAGATGTCCACCGCGTCGTAGTTCATGAACATGGGGAACTCGCCGATGATCCGGATCCCCTTGCCGTTGCAGTAGTTTTTCAGCAGGTGCCATTGCTTGAAGAAGAGGTATTGCAGGAATTTCTCCCGCTCCACCTCGTCCCAGAGTTCTTCCCGCAACAGCTGGACCTTTTCGCTGCTGCGGTTGCTGAGCTCCTGCGGCCACTCGGCCAGGGGGAGGTTCCCGAGATGGTCGCTTATCGCCGTGAACAGGGCATGGTCTTCGAGCCACATGGAATTGCCCCGGCAGAACCGGGCGTAGTCCTCCGGAACCCCACCCTTCTGGAACCGGATGTGCGCACGCTGGAAAAGCTGCCGCTTGAAACGCGAGACGGCCGGGTAATCGACCCGCCGTTCCGGGAAGTGGGGATGGTCCTCAACCTCCATCTGCGTCAGGAGCCCCTCCGCCGCCAGCAGCTGCGGGCTGATGAGGGCCGTGTTTCCGGCGCAGGAAGAGAGGGAGCTGAAGGGTGAGTCGAAGTATCTCTTGTTCGTCGGGTTGAGCGGCAGGATCTGCCAGTAGCTCTGCTTCGCCTCCGACAGGAAATCGGCGAACTCGTAGGCGCCGGCTCCAAAGTCCCCAATGCCGAATGGGGACGGAAGGGACGTGATGTGACAGAGAATCCCACTACCGCGTTTTTTCATAACTCCTCCCGTAGAAAAGCCCCACCCGACTGAGACAGGTGAGGCTTTTTTTTGATGCGCAAAACGCCGGCGCTGCTCAGCAAAGCGGCCGCTAGAGGACCCGCAGGAAAGCGACCAGGTTCGTCTCCTCCTCGGCGGAAAGCTTCAGTCCGAGTACCAGGTTGAAGAACTTCACCGTGTCCTCCAGGGTGAAGCAGCGGCCGTCGTGCATGTACGGCGGGCTCTCTTTGATTCCCCTCAGGGTGAAGGTCTTGATGGGGCCATCGCCCGGTTCGCGGGTGAAGCGCTCCATCTGAAGGTCGTGCATCTGGTGATCCAGGTAGAAGGGGGTGGGGTGGCAGGTGCCACACTTCCCCTTGCCGAAGAAGATATTCTGCCCCGCCATCTCAGCCTGAGTGGCTTTGCCGGGGACCAGGTAACCTGCAGGATCGAGTTTGGGAGCGGGAGGTACGTCGAACATGTTCTGCATCTGGGCCATGTGGCTTACCTGTACCCGGCTCAGGATGTTCATCCCTTTTTTGGCGGCATGGATCTCGTCGCCGTTGAAGTAGGCGGTGCGCTGTTCGAATTCGGTGAAATCCTCGACCGAGCGCAGGCTCCGCTTGGAGGAGTGGAGCTGCTGGTTGAAAAGCCCCCTGAGGCTGACCGTATCGAGCCGGAAGCGGCGCTCCTGGGGACGGATATCTGGGCTCAGGTGGAATTGGGCGGTGGTGTGCCCGTTGACGTGGCAGTCGAGGCAGGCGACTCCCAAGCTCGCCTGGGGGGATTTGCGGTCGTCGGTTGGGTTGAATTCCTCCTGGGGGAAGGGGGTTACCAGCATCCGCAGGCCGTCCAACTGCACCGGTGTGAGGAGGTCCTTGAAGAGGCGGTAGAAGTTGTTGATGCTTACCACCTCCCCGCGGGAAACGTCCCCCAGCTCAGGCCGGTTCTGCAGGAAGATGGCGGGGGGGAGCTCGGGGAGGAAGGCATCGGGGATGTCGAAATCCACGTCGAAGCGCTGCAGCCTCGGGAACATGTCGATCTGGATCTGTGGGAAGACCTGTCCGCCGCTGACCTGCTTGGGATGAGGCAGCGGGGGATAGGGGAAGAGGTCTCCGGATCGTATCTGTTCGGGGGACATCGCCGCCAGCCGCTCCCAGGAGGTCCCTTGGGCGAGCAGGGCGGTCGGACCGACGGCTATGGGCTTGCCGCGGGTCATCTTCACGTCAGGGGAGAGGTTCGGCTTGAGGTTGTACCTCATTTCCAGCAGGCGCCTCTGGGTGGCCATCACCTTCGGCTTATCGGCCACGTCCTTCTGGTACACCTCCTGGAAAGTGGTCATCGGCTTCTTCGCGTCGAGGGGGTCACGGTAGAAATCGAAACCGAGGATCTTTCCCTCGTCGGGTTGGTTCTTGAAAGCCGTCGAGGAGGGTTCCGCCTTGGTGGCCATGAACAGGTCCGAGTTGTCGTGCTGGTTTTTTTGCTGCTCGGGGCGGGTCCTTGCCACCTCCCTTGGCGTCTGCGCAGCCTGGACCGCGTCGTAGGGCGCCTTTCTAGCGGGCTCCCCCTGTGGCTGCGTCCACGATTTGGTTGCCGGGATGATCAGGGCTGCTGCAAGAAAAAGTGACGAAACCAATGCGGCGTCTTTTCTCATGTTTAGCTCCCTTTTAGCGGTTAGAATATTTGAACCAGCTAATCTTTGCACAGCTCCCTTGGAAGTCAACACTCGACTCCCCGGTGAGGACGAGGCTGCAGCTCCAGCTTCTCCAGGCGGTGGGCAAGGCCGCGCGATACCGCTCCTGGGGCGGTGCAGCAGGATTGTTAGCTTTTGCAGATGTTGCGGGCAAGTTGTATACTGAATTGGTCAAAAGTCCCGTCATTAAAGGAGGGGAGCCATGAAAATAATGAAGATCCGAACCCTGGTGATACCGGTATTGATCGCTGCCTGGTCAGTCCTTTCGGCGGCCCAGCTGAGTTATGCCGACAGAGGCGGCGGGGGCGAGCAGGGGGCTCGCGCAGTCGGACGCGGCGGCACGAGTTACTACGGCGGCCGCGGCGGATACTACGGGCGTGGCGGATACGGTACCAGCTACGTGGGGCCAAGCCACAGCCACAGCCATTTCTCCGGCAGCGTCTGGATCGGCCCCGGCTTCGGATTCTGGGATCCCTGGTACTACCCCTACTACCCGTATCCAAGTTACCGCTACTATGCACCACCGACCGTGGTAGTCCCACAGGAGCCGCAGGAGTACGTCCTGCCTGAAAGCCAGCAGGAGACCGGGTACTGGTATTACTGCCGGAATCCGCAGGGGTATTACCCCTACGTCGAGCGCTGCCCGAGCGGCTGGATGAAGGTGGTTCCCGACAGCGTCCCCCCTGGGGAAGAAGAGCAGGACAAGGAGAAGTGACATGAAAACATATTCCAGAACAGCTGCCTGGTTGCTGCTGGCCCTTGTGGGGCTGGGCGGGTGCGCCACCGTTCCCACCGGCCCGACCGTTAGGGTATTGCCGGCCCCGGGCAAGTCATTCGAACAGTTCATGGCCGAGGACGCGGTCTGCAGGCGCTGGGCCGAACAGCAACTGGGGCTGAGCCGTCAGGATACGGTGAACCAGAATACCGCAAGCAGCGCCGTGGTCGGTACCGCCGTAGGCGCCGGGGTCGGGGCCCTTTTGGGCGCGGCCGGCGGCAACGCGGGGACCGGAGCGGCCATAGGAGGGGGCACCGGGTTGCTGTTCGGGGCCGCCAGCGGCTCCGAATCGGGACGTGCTTACGGCTACGAGGCGCAGCGCTTATACGACAACACCTACGTGCAGTGCATGTACTCCAAGGGGAACCAAGTGCCGGGCATGGTGCGCAAGGTGCGCCGGACGAGAAACGTTGCTCCTCCTCCTCCAGACATGTACTCGGTCCCTCCCGATTACTACCCGGCTCGCTAGAGACAGGGGCGCCGCGAGGCGCCCCTTCTGCGTTTGTGAGATTGTGATGATTAACGGCTTGTGCTATCTTGGCAAGCCGTTCCGTCTGCGCGCTTTTAATCCCTGTTGAAACGAGGTCACCTTGTTGAACCGCATCACCAGTCACCCCTTCTTCCCGTGGTTAGCCGCAGTTGCCAGCGGCATCCTCCTTTTCTTAGGCTACGCCGGCTTCGACCAGTTCTACCTGGAGTGGATCTTCCTGGTGCCGCTTTTCTGGGCCCTGCGCGGCGCGCGTCCAAGGCGGGCTTTCCTCATCGGCTGGGTCGCGGGAATAGTCGGGCACGCCGGCGGGTTTTACTGGGTCATAGAGATGTTCAAGCAGTTCGCCGGGGCGCCTTTCCCCTTCGCCCTTGTAGGGCTGGTGCTTTTGGCGGCTTCAAACGGCATCGTCATGGCCGCCTGGGCCTGGGGAATCAGGTTGATCGCCGCAGGCCGCGGCTGGCAGGTGGTCTGGGTGGCACCGGTGGTCTGGACGGCCATGGAGAAGTTCTGGCCCGAGGTTTTCCCGAACTACCTCGGGGCGAGCCAGTACCGGTTGTCGCACCTGACCCAGATAGCGGATTTCACCGGAGTGCTCGGGGTCAGCTTCCTCGTGGTCTACATCAACGCCACGCTCTACTGGGTGACTGCCTGCTGGTGTGAGGAAAGACGCGTCCCCTGGCGCCCGCTGTCGGCCCTGGCGCTCTCGCTTCTGCTCGTGGTCGGTTACGGGGAGATGCGGCTTAGGGAGGTGGAGCGGCAGGTAGCTTCGGCGCAGACCCTCAAGGTCGGGCTGGTGCAGGCGAACCGTGGCGCGGCGGACATGCACGTCGATGCCGACACGGTGCTTAAGGAGCACCGGGACCTGTCGCGGGGCCTGGTTGAAAGTGAACGGCCCGACCTGGTGGTCTGGCCGGAAGGGGTGCCGGTGAGCCTCTCCTTCCGCGAAGGCGTTCTCCCCACGGCGGCCCTGGGGGACCTCGGCACGCCGCTTTTGTTCGGCGCCTGCCTGCGTACCGCCGACGGGATCTGCAACAGCGCCTTCCTGGTCGACCGCTCCGGCCGCATCCTGGGGAGCTACGACAAGACGGTGCTGGTCCCTTTCGGGGAGTACATACCCTTTGGCGACACCTTTCCGAGCCTTTACTCCTGGTCCCCCTACTCGAGCCGCTTCTGGCGCGGCCAGAGCGAGGAGCCGCTCCTACTGGGAAACCACGTGATCTCGCTCAGCATCTGCTATGAGGACATCTTCCCCCTGCATATCCGAAAGCTCATGGCGGGTGGTAAGGAAAGGCGCGTTCCCGAGGTGATGTTCAACCTCACCAACGACTCCTGGTACGGCAAATCGACCGAACCGGTGCAGCACCTGGCCCTGGCGAGCTTCCGCTCCATAGAGAACCGCCGCTCCCTGGTGCGCGTCACCAATACCGGCATCTCGGCCTTCGTGGACCCCGCCGGCCGCATCGTCAAGAGTACCGGCATCTGGACCAAGGAAACCCTGGTCGACAAAATCCCGCTGTTACAGGGACGTACCGTCTATTCCACAGCCGGAGACTGGATCGGCTGGCTCAGTGCCTTTCTCTTTGCGGCAGCGGTAACCTCCGTGTGTGTCTCGGCGCGTCGCAAGCTGAGAGAGTGAAAAAGGGGGCGTCCGTCGTTTGACTGAAAAACATATTCGACTATAGTCTCACAAGGCAAAAAGGCAACGCCAGATCAACGGGCGGCGGCGACTGAGACTGCACAGGCCGCCGCTGAAAGCAAGAAAGAAGGATCAACGGTGAAAGTTACGGCAAAAACAGGGAGAAGAAGCGCCGAGCCGTCCTACCCCAGGGGAAACACGTCGCCGCTTGGCGCCACCGTGTCCCCCGGAGGGGTGAACTTCAGCGTCTTCGCCAGGGACTGCACCGGGGTCGAGCTTCTTATCTTCGATGCCGCCGACGACGCCGTTCCCTCCCGGGTCATCACCCTCGACCCGCAGCAAAACCGCACCTACCATTACTGGCACGTCTTCGTTCCCGGCATCGGGGCGGGGCAGCTCTACGGCTTCCGGGTCGCCGGGCCGTTCGAGCCGCAAAGGGGGCGCAGGTTCGACTCCGGGAAGGTGCTGATCGACCCTTACGGGCGCGCCGTCGCGGTCCCCAAAGGGTACTGCCGTGGCGACGCCTGCCTGCCGGGAGACAACGCCGCGACCGCCATGAAGAGCGTCGTCGCGGACCCGCGCGGGTACGACTGGGAGGGGGACCTTCCCCTCAAGCGCCCTTACTCCAGCACCGTCATCTACGAGATGCACGTGGCGGGTTTCACCAAGGACCCCTCCTCCGGGGTCCCGGCGGAGAAGCGCGGCACCTACGCCGGGCTGGTGGAGAAGATCCCCTACTTAAAGGACCTTGGGGTCACCGCGGTGGAGCTGCTGCCGGTCTTCCAGTTCGACCCCCACGACGCCCCCTTCGGGCTGGTGAACTACTGGGGGTACAGCCCCATCTCCTTCTTCGCCCCCCACGCCGGCTTCAGTTCGCGCAGCGAACCGCTCGGCCCCCTGGACGAGTTCCGCGACATGGTGAAGGCGCTGCACAAGGCGGGGATCGAGGTGATCCTCGACGTGGTCTACAACCACACCTCCGAAGGGGACCACAAGGGGCCCACCTTCTGCTTCCGCGGCTTTGCCAACGACGTCTACTATTCGCTTTCCCCCGACGGGAGCTACATCAACCACACCGGCTGCGGCAACACCCTGAACGCGAACCACCACGTAGTGCGCCGGCTCATCATCGACAGCCTGCACTACTGGGTCAAGGAGATGCACGTCGACGGCTTCCGTTTCGACCTTGCCTCCATCCTCTCCCGCGACGGGCAGGGGCGCCCACTCAAGAACCCCCCCATACTCTGGGACATCGAGAGCGACCCGGCGCTGGCCGGGATCAAGCTGATCGCCGAGGCGTGGGATGCGGGGGGGTTGTACCAGGTGGGGAGCTTCATCGGCGACAGCTGGAAGGAGTGGAACGGGGAGTTCCGCGACGACGTGCGCCGCTTCTTAAAGGGGGACGAGGGGGTGGTGTCGCGCTTCGCCGCGAGGATGCTGGCGAGCCCGGACATCTACGGGCACCAGGAGCGCGAACCTGAGCAGAGCATCAACTTCGTCACCTGCCATGACGGCTTTACCTTGAACGACCTGGTCTCGTACAACGAAAAGCACAACGAGCAAAACGGCGAGTCAAACAGGGACGGTTCCGACAGTAACCTGAGCTGGAACTGCGGTGTCGAAGGGCCGACCGAAGCGCCGGAGATCGAGGAGCTGCGCAACCGGCAGGTCAAGAATTTCATGGCGGTGACGCTTCTTGCCCTGGGGACCCCGATGATCCTTATGGGGGACGAGATGCGGCGCAGCCAGCAGGGGAACAACAACGCCTACTGCCAGGACAACCGCATCGGCTGGTTCGATTGGGCTCTCCAGGAGCGCCACGCGGACATCTACCGGTTCACCAAGGAGCTGATCAAGGCAAGGCTAATGCAGAGCGGCACCCTGTCCGAGGCCCGGACCCTGAGCCAGTTGCTGGGGGAGGCGCGCCTTGAATGGCAGGGGGTCAAGCTGGGTAGCCCCGACTGGAGCCACGAGTCCCACAGTATCGCGCTGACAGTCTGGAGCCGCTCCCGCCACGTGGTGTTTCACTACATGGTCAACGCGTACTGGGAGCCGCTCGACTTCGCGCTCCCCCCTCCGCGCCGGCTTCCCGGCGGCACCTGGTACCGCTGGATCGACACCTCGCTTGCCTCGCCGGACGACATCGTCCCCTGGGATCTCCCCCCGCCGCACGCCTCTCGAAGCTACCGGCTCCCCCCGCGCAGCATCGTGGTGCTGATCGCAAAGTCGCGCAGGGGCGGAGGGCGCCCGGCCCCCGACGAAGCCTGAGTACTCCACCAAAGCCGCGCTTGCCCCACCACAAGGAGATCCCGCATGTCTTCAACCTTCGGCACCCTGTTCAGGGTATCCACCTTCGGCGAAAGCCACTGTGCAGCGGTCGGTGCCGTCGTCGACGGCGTCCCCGCCCGGATGCGGCTTGCGGAGAGCGACATCCAGCCGCAGCTGGATCGGCGCCGCCCGGGGCAGAGCGAGCTTTCCACCCCCCGCGAGGAAAAGGACCTGGTGACCATCCTCTCCGGCGTGGAAAACGGGCTCACCCTAGGCACCCCCGTGTGCCTCCTGGTGCACAACCGCGACCAGCGCCCCGGCGACTACCGGGAGATGGAGGCGGTCCCCCGACCCTCGCACGCAGACTATAGCTACCAGGTGAAATACGGCATCCGGGCCTCGAGCGGCGGCGGGCGCTCCTCTGCCCGCGAAACCATAGGGCGCGTGGCCGCCGGCGCCATAGCGGAGAAGTACCTGGCCGAGCGCTTCGGAGTGGAGATCGTGGCCTGGGTGGACGGCGTGGGGGAGTTGGAAGGGGGCGCGGTCGATCTGGATCGGATCAGCCGCCAGGAGGTTGATGCTACCCTTGTCCGCTGTCCCAACCGCGCGGCTGCGGAGTCGATGATGCAGCTGATCGGGTCGGTGCGGGACCGGAAGGACTCAGTGGGCGGGGTGGTGCGCTGCGTCTGCCGCAACCTTCCCGCCGGGCTGGGGGAGCCGGTGTTCGACAAGCTGGACGCCCTGCTGGCCCACGCCATGCTCTCGCTTCCGGCCGCCAAGGGTTTCGAGATCGGCTCCGGGTTCGGCGGAAGCCGGATGCTGGGGAGCGCCCATAACGACCCCTTTGTGCAAAAAGAGGGACGCCTGGGGACCGTGACCAACTTTTCCGGAGGGGTGCAGGGGGGGATTTCCAACGGCGAGCCGGTTCATTTCCGGGTTGCCTTCAAGCCACCGGCAACCGTTTCCCTGCCTCAGCAAACGGCTGCCTTCGACGGCGCCGAGACCGTATTGGAAGCCAAGGGGCGCCACGACCCGTGCATAGTCCCGAGGGCCGTTCCCATCGTCGAATCGATGGCGGCGCTGGTCCTGATGGACCTGGTGCTGAGGCAGGAGTACCGCACGAAGTAGCCCGGGGAGGTTCAGCGACTACAGTTGGCCTCGGCCACCAGGGCCATGCGGGAGCCGGGTGGGAGGTACTCCGGCGCGGTGGTGTCGCCAAAATCCGTCGACTTCAGGATCGCTCCCTTTTGGTCGAAGTGGGTCACCGACAGCAGGCGCCCTTCCGTTTCGGCGCAGTCGATCTGGTACATGTAGCGCGACTCGTACAGGCGGGAGGGCTCAGGCAAACCGTGCAGCACCTTAAGCGCCTCCTTCTTCCCCTGTTCCGTGTAAACCACCCGCGTCCTTACCTGGATCGTGTTGTTCCTGGCGGGGGTGGTGCCGTTTCTGTCGTAGAAGAAGGAGGAATCCTGGTTCTCGTCGACGAGTACCCAGTCGGGGTCGGCGGCCAGCGCCGGAAGAGCGCAGGCAATAAGCGCCAACAGCGAAAAGAAAAGTAGTGGTAGCCGCATCTCGTTCCTCCTTGAGCCGTAGAGCCCCCTCAGCGCCGTGAATCCGTCTCCTCGGCCCGTGTCCGCATCTTCTGCATCTCGGCCCCCAGATCTGTCAGTATCTCCTCTTCACCCCTAACTACCCCCTGCACCTTCAGCGATTTTCGCAGCAGATCGAGTTCGTATTCAAGGTAGAGCGGCGCCACAGGACTTTGTATCGCAGTCTTCAGTATCTTTTTCACTATGAAGCCGGTGAATTGGGGATGCTCCAGTAACTCGTGCCGCAACTCTCCGTCATAGGGGCGCACCAGCACCCGCTCTTTCACGGGCTCGCCGTGCAGCAGCATCTCTGAGATGAAGACGTCCTCGCTTTCCTCTGTGACGCGCGCCTCGGTGATGCCGACCAGATAACGCTCAGGGTGCTGCAGCCTGTCCATGAGCATGTTCCAGAGGGTTTGATGCTCGCAATGAACAACAACCTGCAAGGTCCTGACTAGCATGAGAGCCTCCTGATAGTGTCGTTGCTGCACGCTGTAGCTTCTTTTTTGGCGACAACTAATTATAGAGCCAGGCAAAGCACGGTCAAGGGGGAGGGCCCTGGGGGCGGCACCCCGCACTCCAGCTCCGGATAGCGTTCGTTGACACCTAGATGACCACGGTTACAATGGGGAAATTGTTCGGCTTGGGGCGAATCCGGGACGGCAGGAGGTCGTCATGTTCTCAGGGAATCAGGTTTCAGCGTGGGAGAAGAGGCATCCGATTGTGACCGGCGTGGCCGCGGGTCTTGTAGCCGGCGCGGTCGCCGGCGGCAGCGAAAGGGTATTGGACCGACTGGTGAGTAAAAAGCAGAAGCGGCGCGACAGGAGGGTGCGGGAAGGCTCCGCCCATGAGGTCGCCGGGCCCCACTTCGTCTCCAAACTTTTGGGCCGGCGGCTAGACGCGCAGGAGAAAAAGCGCGCCAATCGGGCTTTCGGGGTGGCCTATGGGGTTGGGTGGGGCTTGATCCACAGCGGCCTGAGGAAGCGCTTTCCGGTACTTCGGCGTTGGGGCGGCCTTCCTTTCGCTATTCCCTTCTTCTTCGCCTGCGACGGCATCATCGCGCCGGCCCTGGGCCTGTCCCCCGGACTCAACCGCGTTCCCTGGCAGCCGAACGCCAAAGAGATGGGCAACCACATCGCCTGGGGTGCCGCGGCCGAGCTGGTGCATCGCCTGGCGGCCCGGGTGCGCTAGAGCCAAAAGGAAAGGGGGGAGCGATGGCCAGAAGATCCGATCTCAAGAAAAGTGAACTTCCCAGATGGCTCAACACGGCACTGATTTTCGGCACCATGGCTGTCGTGGCCGTCATGGAATTGAAGCGGCAGCTCAGGAAGGAACGGGAGGACAAGGTGGTCCGCAACGCGCGAAACGCCACCTTCGCCCTGCTGTCTGCGGCGACGGTCGGCCTCGCGGAGAAGCCGGTCGTGGCGCCGCTGGCCCTGGCGGTGCACAAGAAAAATCTCGGGCTCTTGAAGCTGTTCCGGCTCCCGGTCTGGGCTGATCTGCTGCTTTCCGTGCTGCTGCTCGACTACACCCTGTATATCTGGCACTACCTGACCCACAAGGTGCCTTTTTTGTGGCGCTTTCACCGCCCCCACCATGTGGACCGGGACCTCGACGCCAGCACGGCGCTCCGTTTTCACTTCGGCGAGTTGATGCTGTCGGTCCCCTGGCGCGCCGCCCAGGTGCGCCTGATCGGCGTCTCTCCGTTTGGGCTTGCCCTTTGGCAGACGCTCACCCTGATGGAGATCTTGTTCCACCACTCCAACCTGCGGCTCCCCTTAGCCTTGGAGCGCCGCCTCTGCCGGTTCATCGTCACCCCCAGGATGCACGGGATCCATCACTCGGCGGTGCAGGGGGAAACCGATTCCAACTGGGGCACCATCTGCTCCTGGCCCGATTACCTGCACGGGACCGTGCGGCTGAACGTCCTGCAGGACAGTGTAGACATAGGTGTGATCGGCTACCAGGACCCGGAGCAGCTTACCCTCGGCAAGGTGATGGCGATGCCGTTTCAGCCCGAAATCAAGGCGGTCGCCCCGCAGCGGCGGCCCTTGCCCGTCCCGAGAACCGTGCTGGCGCCGTGACGGTTGCCGGTGCCAAGGAAAGAAAAAAGAGACCCGGGTCGAACTTCAACCCGGGTCTTTTTCGTTGTCCGTTGGCGCCGTCAGGCCAAGGGGCCCCTGGGGGGATCCTTGGGACGGGTCTTGACCACCCCGGTCAGTATCGCGATCCCCAAAAGAATGATGCAGACGATGGCTATCTTGAACATGGCCAGTCCCGCCTCGACGAGCGCCCAGGCGATGCCTCCGATAACCAGCAAGAACCCGACTACATAAAGCGCGAATGACATGGGATCCTCCTTGTCGGATGCCGCAACTGGAGACGTGCCGGGGGAGTAGCGGCATGTTTTCTGGGTGGTTGTGGTTAGTGGGTATTAATTTGCGACAGGTTTAAATCTATCCGCCCAGGTCCTGATGTCAATCCTTGCCAGGGGGCGTTGGACAGATGCAGGGGGAGTCGATGCGTCAGGGGGCTTGGTACAGTGGGCCGTGTGAATCGAGGTGGGTCAGGTAAAGTCTTGTGTCGAACTCAAGCTGGTGGTAGGCAGGTTCCATGTACTCGCAGAGCTGGTAAAAGGCCTTGTTGTGCTCCTTCTCCTTCAGGTGGGCGAGCTCATGGACCACGATCATCCTCAGGAACTCCACCGGCGCCAGTTTGAAGAGTGCGGCGATCTTTATCTCGTGCTTTGCCGTGAGCTTCGCCCCCTGCACCCGCGACACGAACGCATGGAGTCCGAGGGCGTGGTTTATCACGCTGATCTTCGGGTCGTAGCTTACCTTGCTAAGCGGTTGCGATTTGCGCAGGAACTCGTTCTTGATGGCGACGGTGAAGTCGTAGAGGGCGCGGTCGGTCCTGACCTGGTGCGGGGTGGGGTATTTCGCGAGCAGCACGCTACCTAACTTGTTGTCGGCTATCAGCCGCTCCACCTTGCTGGTGACGCTTTCGGAATAACCGGCGAGATATTTCAGTCCACGCATGTACTTCTCTTCCCAAAAATGAGTTGAAGGCATGGCGAAGGTAACACATTGGCAGGCGAAGTGCTGTAAAAAAAAGAGGCGCCGGAGGAGATGCCGGCGCCACCTTTTCAAGCCATTGGTAGGACGCTAAATCAGTACCTGTAGCAGGTCTTGCTGGATCGCTCTGCGTGCCTATCGATCACCCCCTGCAGGTAGTGCGAACCGAGCTGGCTGCGGGCCAGGGTCTGTTTCACCGGGGGAATCCATTGTTGTCGATGGCTCTGCGACAGTTATGCCTTTGCACCTAAATCTGCGTCCCGAAAAAGGGAGGGGTTCGTCAACCCGATTGGGTTGTCAGGTTGACGAATCTGGATCTACTGTGCTAATAACAATGGGCGGCTGAGAACCGGGAAATCTGTCATAGGAGGGGAAGCTGTGCAGACATTTGCTGAAGAGCTTGAAGCCCTGCGGGCGGAGGGACTGTACCGCAGCATGAGGGTGGTAAAAGGCGCACAGGGAAGTCGGGTGGAGCTGGACGGGAAGCAGGTCCTCATGCTCTGCTCCAACAACTACCTGGGGCTTGCCGACCACCCGGAGCTGAGGAGCGCCGCCGTCTTCGGCGTCGCGTTCGGCGTAGGAAGCGGCGCCTCCCGGCTGGTTTCCGGGACCATGGAACTGCACGACAAGCTCGAGGAGCGGATCGCGTCGTTCAAGGGGACCGAGAAGGCGCTTTTGTTCAATTCCGGCTACGCAGCCAACACCGGGATCGTCTCGGCGTTGGTTGGGCGCGGCGACGCCATCTTCTCGGACCGGCTCAATCACGCCAGCATAATCGATGGCGCTCTCCTCTCCCGGGCCGATTTGCACCGCTACCCGCACCGGGACACGGCGGCCCTGGAGCGGTTGCTGCGCGATAAAGGGGGAAACGGCAGGCGTCTCATCGTCACCGACGGGGTGTTCAGCATGGACGGCGACATCGCCCCGTTGCAGGACCTCGTGCGGCTGGCCAAGCAATACGGCGCCCTGCTCATGGTAGACGACGCCCACGGCACGGGCGTTCTTGGCGCGACCGGACGCGGCAGCGGCGAACTTATGGGCGTCATGGACGGGATCGACATCCACATGGGGACCCTGGGCAAGGGGCTTGGCAGCTTCGGCGCCTACGCGGCCGCGTCCGCCACCATCTGCGAATACCTGGTGAACAAGGCTCGCAGCTTCATCTTCTCCACCTCGCTCCCCCCTGCCGTGCTGGCCGCCTCCATCGCGGCGATCGAACTGGTGGATTCGCCTCAAGGAAAAGAGCTGAGGGAGAAACTCGCGGCCAACACCGCACTCTTCAAGGAGAAGCTGGCGCAGGCGGGCTTCGACACCATGGGGAGCGAGACGCAGATTGTCCCCATCTTCGTGGGACCGGCCGACGCCACCATGGAGTTCAGCAAGGAGCTTCTGGAGCGGGGGATCTTCGTGCAGGGGATCAGGCCGCCCACGGTCCCTTCGGGAAGCTGCCGGCTACGCTGCACCATCATGGCGACACACGAACCGGGCGAACTCGAAGAGGCCGCGGGGATCATCGCCGAGGTCGGGAAGAAGCTCGGGGTGGTTTAAAACCAAAAACAAAAGCTCACAAAAAGCAAAAGCTCACCACAGAGGTTCACAGAGGAAAAGACAAAGCGGACACAGAGGAAAACAGAACTTCAGGGGAAAAACCTTAACGACGAATTTGCTTTTCCTTTAAAAACTTCAGTGACCTCCGTGAACCTCCGCGACCTCTGTGTTCCGCATTTTTGTGAGTCTTATCGATTGGATCTGATATGCCCTTCATCGAAACATCAACGGGAGTAACCCTTCACTACCAGGAATCAGGAGCCGGACGGCCGGTGGTGTTCCTGCACGGCTGGGCCATGTCCGGACGCGTCTGGCGCTTCCAGAACCCCCTCGAAGACAACTTTCGCCTGATCTTCCTTGACCAGCGCGGCCACGGACAGTCGACCACCTCTGCCAGCTACAGCATCGACGACTACGCAGCGGACGTTGTGGCCACCTTTGACCAGCTCGCCCTGGAAGACGCCGTCCTCGTAGGGTGGTCGCTCGGGGTGCAGGTGGCGTTGCAGGCCTTTCCTTTTGTGAGGGAGCGCCTTGCCGGACTGGTGCTGGTGGGGGGGACCGCCCGTTTCACCACGACTGACGATTACCCGCATGGGAAACCGCCGGTAGACGTGAAGGGGCTGGGCCTCAAGTTGCGGCGCGACTACCAAAAGACCATGGGGGATTTCTTCAAGGGGATGTTCGCCGAGGGGGAGATGGACCAGGCGCAGTACCAGCGTATCGTGCACGAGATCGTGATGGGCGGCCACTCCCCCGACACAGTGGCGGCGAAGGAGTCGCTGAACCTCCTGTCGACGGTGGACCAGCGGGACCGGCTGGCCCAGGTGGACCGCCCGGCGCTGCTGGTGCACGGCGAGCTGGACACCATCTGCCCTGCTTCGGCATCGGCCTACATGGCGGAGCGTATGCCCATGGCAAGGCTGGAAGTTGTCACCGGCTGTGGCCACGCGCCCTTTATGACGCAGCCGGAGGGGTTCAACGCAGTGGTGAGGAACTTCATCGACGGGTTGCAGCAGTAACTGAAATCCCCCTCCCTGTCCCTCCCCCGCTGGGGGAGGGGACGCTATGCTACAGTTCTATCCCTATGACGGGGGAGGGATTGGCGATACTTTCACGATTCAGATATAGCGGGCGGTTTATAGATGGCGGCAGAGATAGACAGGCAGAAGGTACGGGATTCTTTTCACCGGCAGGCGAACGACTACGATTGCCACGCGGTGGTGCAGTGCCGGGTGGTGGCAAAAGTGGTGGATATGCTGCAGGCGCAGCAGCTGACCCCGGCGCGGATTCTGGATGTAGGCGCCGGGACCGGCCGTCTGCTGGGGAGGGTGACGGAACTCTATCCCGAAGCGAGCGCAGTCGGAGCCGATCTGGCCCCCGGGATGTGCCGCGCGGCCGCCGAGAACCTCGCCGGCAAACGGGTGCAGATGGTTAACGCGGACGCGGAAAATCTTCCCTTTGCCCCGGAAAGCTTCGACCTGGTTCTCTCCACCTCGACCTACCAATGGCTCTCCTCGCTGGACCAGGCTTTCGGCGAGGCGCGTCGCGTACTCGCGCCGCGAGGGCTTTTTTGCTTCGCACTCTTCGGCGAGAAAACGCTCTTCGAGCTGCGGGATTCCTACCGGAGCGCCTTAAGCGGCGGAGCCGACCGCAGCCACAGCTTCTTCTCCAAATCGGAGGTCGAGGAGGCGCTGCAAAGGGTAGGTTTTACCGGCGCCACGGTAACCTCGGAGCTGGAGGTCGAGATGCACCCCGACGTGCCGGAGCTGCTCCGCTCGCTCAAGCGGATCGGTGCCGGATCAACCGCGCCGGTCGCCGCCAGTGGACTATCGGAGCGGCGCATCATGCTGGACATGATGGCGGCCTACCGGAAGGAGTTCGGAGCCAAGGACGGCATCCCGGCAACCTATGAGGTAATCTACGGCCTCGCCCGCAAACCAGGGTAACTACTTTTTCCTCTCCAAGCTCGCATGTTCCATTACAGGGGCGGTCCCTGCTCCCTCTCCCTCTGGGAGAGGGTCGGGGTGAGGGCGCTGCGGTCGGCGAAGGCTTACTTGGTGGCATCTCCCTCACCCGCCCTGCGGGCACCCTTTCCCACAGGGAGAGGGGATGTCTGATACATATCTGGATGGCTTGCATAAAAAATAAAAGGGGGCGTCCAATCCTGGACGCCCCCTTTTTATTTCAACTTCGCGAACCGGGCCTAAACCCTGGTCAGCTGCCGGTACATGATCCGGTGCGGCTGGTCTGCCGCGGTTCCAAGACGCGCGTGGCGGTCTTCCTCGTACTCTGAGTAGTTACCCTCGAACCAGACCACCTTGCTGTCCCCCTCGAAGGCGAGGATGTGGGTGGCGATGCGGTCCAGGAACCAGCGGTCGTGGGAGATGACCACGGCGCAGCCGGCGAAGTTCTCCAGGGCCTCCTCAAGCGCCCGCATGGTGTTCACGTCCAGGTCGTTGGTCGGTTCGTCTAGGAGTATTACGTTGCCGCCCTCCTTCAGCATCTTCGCCAGGTGGACGCGGTTTCTCTCGCCGCCGGAGAGCATACCGAGCTTCTTCTGCTGATCGGCGCCGGAGAAGTTGAACCGCGCCACGTAGGCGCGGGAGTTCACCAGCTGCTTGCCCAGTTGCAACTGCTCCTGTCCGCCGGAAATCGCCTCCCAGATGGTCTGCTCCGGGTCGAGCGCGTCCCTGCTCTGGTCGACGTAGGCAAGCTTCACCGTTTCGCCGATCTTGAAGGTGCCCGAATCAGGCTTCTCCTCGCCGGTGATCATGCGGAACAAGGTGGTCTTGCCGGCGCCGTTCGGGCCGATCACGCCGACGATGCCGCCGGGGGGGAGCCGGAACTCCATCCCCTCGACCAGGAGCTTGTCGCCGTACCCCTTGGCTACGTTCTCGGCCTCGACCACGACCCCGCCCAGGCGCGGCCCCGGCGGAATGTAGATCTCCAGGTCGCGCCCACGCTTCTCGCTCTCGGTGTTCAGCAAGTCCTCGTAGGAGTTGATGCGCGCCTTCCCCTTGGCGTGGCGCCCCTTAGGCGACATCCTGATCCACTCCAGCTCGCGCTTGAGGGTCTTCTGGCGCTCGCTCTCGGTCTTCTCCTCCTGCGCCAGCCGCTTTTCCTTCTGCTCCAGCCAGGAAGAGTAGTTCCCCTGCCACGGGATCCCCTGGCCGCGGTCGAGCTCCAGTATCCAGCCTGCCACGTTGTCCAGGAAGTAGCGGTCGTGCGTTACGGCGATGATGGTGCCGGCGTAGCGCTGCAGGTGCTGCTCCAGCCAGGCGACGGACTCCGCGTCCAGGTGGTTGGTCGGCTCGTCCAGGAGCAGGATGTCAGGCTTCTGCAAAAGGAGCCGGCAAAGCGCCACGCGCCTCTTCTCGCCGCCGGAGAGGTTCGCCACGTTGGTCTCCGGGGGAGGGCAGCGCAGCGCGTCCATGGCGAGCTCGAGGCGGCTGTCCAGATCCCAGGCGTCGAAGTGGTCCAGCTTCTCCTGCACCTTGGCCTGGCGGTCGCAGAGCTTCTCCATGTCGGCGTCGCTCATCTCCTCGCCGAATTTCATGTTGATCTCGTTGAACTCGTTCATCAGGTCGACGATCTCCTGCACCCCTTCCTCGACGCACTGGCGCACCGTCTTGTTCGGGTCGAGCTGCGGCTCCTGTGCCAGGTAGCCTACGGTGTATCCCGGGGAGAGGATGGTCTTGCCGTTGAACTCCTTGTCCACTCCGGCCAGGATCTTCAGCAGCGAACTCTTGCCGGAGCCGTTCAGACCGAGGACGCCGATCTTGGCGCCGTAGAAGTAGGAGAGGTAGATGTCCTTCAGCACCGGTTTCTTGTCGTAAAACTTGCTCACTCCGATCATGGAGTAAATGACCTTGTTCGGGTCTAGCGCCATCTGTCTGGTTCCTCCGTTTTTGTATGAAATTAGGCGGCAATACCTTGGTTTTCATGGTGCGGTATCATGCTTTGGTTAATCTGGCCATTCTTACATGCAACGGGGGCGCTGTGTCAACTCCGATTGCCCGGAGTCGGTCCTTGACATTCTGTTCTTTGTATAGTTAAATCCGCCGGATCGAATAAGCTAACGAGGGGTCTCTATATGCAAACCTGCAGGCGTTTCATGCTCCATATCTGCGCCGGGCTTCTGACTGTCGCGGCATTTTCCGGCTGCGGTGGATCCAGCAACAGCGATACCATTCCCACCACGGTGAGCATCTTCAACGCCCACAGTGTTATCTTCAGAAACAACACCGCGATGACCATGGGGTACAACGACTTCGGGCAGCTGGGAGACGGCACCCTGGACAACCGCGACCTCCCCACCATCGTGCCGGGGCTTGGCCACATGGACAAGGCGGCCGCGGGCGCTGAGCACACGCTTGCCTTCAGGAACAACACCTCGGTGGTCATGGCCTGGGGGTACAACGTTTACAGCCAGCTCGGCAACTCCTCGGTCTCTACCTCCGCCAACACCGGGTTCAGCTCCAGGCCGGTCAAGGCGCAGCTGGAGCGTCCGGTAACCGACGTCGCCGCGGGGGCCTTCCATTCCCTCGCCGTCGCCAACAACTCCGTATGGGCCTGGGGCTACAACGTGTACGGCCAGGTCGGCGACGACAGCACGACCGAAAAGGTGTCGATTCCGGTGAAACTGGATAAAGACATCGCCGGCGGCGCGCTGCCGGCCATAGCCGTGCAGGTCGCCGGCGGCGGGCTCCACTCGCTTGCCCTCTTCAATGACGGCTCTGTCTACGCCTGGGGGAGCAACGCCGTCGGCCAGATAGGTGTGGCCCCCGCCGACTCGATCCTCTACAAGAGGCCGAAGAAGGTGGCTGGGCTCTCGCACATCACCATGATCGCCGCCGGGAACAAGTTCAACCTGGCGCTGGAGGAGACACCCGTCACCGGGGGTACCCAGCAGAGGCTCTGGGCGTGGGGGTACGGCGCTGCCGGTCAACTCGGACAGGACCCCGCCGGAACCGGTCTCACCCAGCTGACAGCAGGCGATCCCAACACGGCGTACAGCGCCACGCCGGTTGTCGTGCCGGGGACCACCGTGACCATAGCCGACGGCAACACCGAGGTCATCAAGTCAATCTCCGCCGGCCTCGACCATGCGCTGCTTCTCGTCGGCGGCCAGGGGCACGCCCTCGGGGACCCGACCCACAAGGTGCGCTCCATAGGGTTCAACTTCTACGGGCAGCTCGGGAACAACATGCTTCCCACCCCGTCGGGAAAACTGACCACGACCAGCAGCTTCGAGCTGGTATACACCCTGAACTCCTCCGGGACCGGCGAGCTCACCGGCGTCAGCGAGATCAAGGCCTTCGGCAACCATTCCCTCGCCAAGGCGAACGGGGTCTGGTACGGCTGGGGAGACAACAACATGGGGCAGCTGGGGAATCCGGCTCCATTTTCCTCCGCCGGAAACCCGAAGATTCCGGTGCCGGTGCGGGGTCTGTAGCAAAGGTGAAACCGGGTGCGGGGGAGGGCGGAATTCCTTTTGCCGGAGCGGTCCTATTTCCCTGTTTTCCCTTGACTTAGAGTTGCCACTTAGTTTAATTTGACGGATTGTTTTCACCCCCAGGCCAACAAGAAAGGTTGCTGATTACATGGAAGAGTTGAGCGAGCTGCTGCTGCAGAGAAGACGTAAGGTAGATGCATTGTGGGAGGCGGGGATCAACCCGTACCCGAACGATTACAGGCCGCAGCACACCTCGGCCGATCTGCGCGCCGCCTACGGCGACAAGGAAGTCATCGAGGAGCAGCCGCAGAGCTTCGTGGTCGCCGGCCGCATCCTTATGCGCCGCTCTTTCGGCAAGGCGGCCTTTGTGCAGGTGCAGGACCGCAAGGGTCGCATGCAGCTCTACGTCAAGAAGGACACCGTGGGCGAGGAGCTCTTCGCCGAGTTCGAAAACTACGACATAGGCGACATCATCGGCGCCACCGGCACCCCTTTCCGCACCAAGACCGGCGAGCTTTCCTTAGCCGTCAGCGAACTGCGCCTTCTGACCAAGTCGCTATTGCCGCTTCCCGAGAAGTTCCACGGGCTCACCGACGTGGAGACCCGTTACCGCCAGCGCTACGTCGACCTGATCGTCTCCCCGGACGTGCGCGAGGTGTTCTACAAGCGCTCCCGCGTCATCCAGCTTATCCGCGATTTCATGACCAGGAACGACTTCCTGGAAGTGGAAACCCCGATGATGCAGCCGATCCCCGGCGGCGCCACCGCGAAGCCATTCGTCACGCACCATAACGCGCTGGACATGGAGCTATTCCTGCGCATCGCCCCCGAGCTCTACCTGAAAAGGCTCGTGGTCGGCGGCTTCGAGCGCGTCTTCGAGATCAACCGCAACTTCAGAAACGAAGGGATCTCGGTGCGCCACAACCCCGAGTTCACCATGATGGAGTTCTACCAGGCCTACGCCACCTTCGAGGACCTGATGAACTACACCGAGGAGCTCCTCTGCCACGTGACCCAGGAACTTCTGGGGACCCTCGACTTCACTTACGGCGGCGAGCCGATCAGCTTCCAGCGCCCTTGGCGCCGCTTCACCGTCAAGGAGGCGATCCTCGAGTACGGCGACATCGACGCGAAAAGCCTGGAGGACCGGGACTTGGCCTACGCCTACGCGCAGAAGATCGGCCTGGAACTCCCCGAGGACGTTGGGTAC
Source organism: Citrifermentans bremense (assembly GCF_014218275.1). Classification (NCBI taxonomy): domain Bacteria; kingdom Pseudomonadati; phylum Thermodesulfobacteriota; class Desulfuromonadia; order Geobacterales; family Geobacteraceae; genus Citrifermentans; species Citrifermentans bremense. Next base: position 3,788,749 of record NZ_AP023213.1, on the reverse strand, counting down.
GGCAAGCTGATCACCGAGATCTTCGAGGAGGTCGCCGAGACCAAGCTGATCCAGCCGACCTTCATCACCAACTACCCGACCGAGGTCTCGCCCCTTTCCAGGAAGAACGACCACGACCCGGACTACGTCGACCGCTTCGAGTTCTTCTGCGCCGGGCGCGAGATGGCCAACGCCTTCTCCGAGCTGAACGACCCGCGCGACCAGAAGGAGCGCTTCCTGGCCCAGGTTGCCGCCAAGGACAAGGGGGACGAGGAGGCGCACTACATGGACGAGGACTACATCCGCGCCCTGGAGTACGGCCTTCCGCCGACAGCCGGCGAGGGGATCGGCATCGACCGCCTGGTCATGCTCCTGACCGACTCCCCGTCCATCCGCGACGTCATCCTGTTCCCGCAGCTAAGGAAAGAGGCGAAATAAATGCCCTTTGAGCTCTTCATAGGGCTGCGCTACCTGAAGGCCAAGCGCAAATCCACCTTCATCTCCCTGATCACCCTGATCTCCGTGGCCGGCGTGGCCCTGGGGGTCATGGCGCTCATCATCGTCCTCGCCGTGATGACGGGGTTCGAGGAGGACCTGAAGGACAAGATCCTCGGGACCAACGCGCACATCGTGGTCCTGAACGGGCTCGGTGCTGTGCAGGACTACCCCCAGGTCATCAAGAAGCTGGAAGGGATGGACGGCGTGGTAGCCGCGACCCCTTTCATCTACAACCAGGTCATGCTCTCCACCGGCAAGAACGTCTCCGGCGTGGTGCTGCGCGGCATCGACGTGAAGAGCGACGCCCGCGTCACCAACCTGCACAAGTCCATGGTGGAGGGGAAACTGGAGACCCTGGAGAACGAGGTCGGCAAGACCCCGGGGGTGGTGATAGGGAAGGAGCTCGCCAAGAACCTGGGGCTCTTTCTGGGGGACACGGTTGACGTGATCTCGCCCATGGGGAACATCACGCCGCTCGGCATGATGCCCAAGCTGAACCGCTTCCGCATCACCGGCATCTTCAACACCGGCATGTTCGAGTACGACTCGACCCTCGCCTACGTCTCGCTCAAGGAGGCCCAGCAGTTCCTGGGGCTGGGCGACGTGGTGACCGGGGTCCAGCTCAAGGTGCGGGACGTCTACAAGACCGGCGAACTGGCGCAAAAGATCAACCAGGAGCTCGGTCCCCCGTACCATGCCCGCGACTGGATGCAGATGAACAAGAACATCCTCTTCGCGCTGAAGACTGAAAAGAGCGTGATGTTCATCATCCTGACCCTGATCGTGCTGGTGGCCGCCTTCGGCATCGCCTCCACGCTCTTCATGGTGGTCATGGAGAAGACCCGCGACATCGCCATCCTGAAGTCGATGGGGGCGACCAGCCGCAGCATCATGCGCATCTTCGTCTTCGAGGGGGTCATCATCGGCGTCCTCGGCACCGTGATCGGCGTCCTGGGAGGGCTGCTGGTGGCGCTCAACCTGGAGCCGATCGTGACCTTCGTGCAGAAGGTGACCGGGTTCGAGCTGTTCAGCAAGGACATCTACTACCTGGACCACTTCCCCTCCCAGGTGATCCCGTCGGACGTGGTGCTGATCAGCATCACGGCGGTCCTGATCTCCTTTGCCGCGACGCTCTACCCCTCCTGGGCCGCCTCGCGCATGGCCCCGGCGGAGGCGCTCCGCTATGAGTAGCCTTCTCGAGGTGAAGAACCTCTACAAGTCCTACGGGGAAGCCGCGGCCAAGGTGGAGGTCCTGAAGGGAATCGACCTCACAGTCGAGCCGGGGGACACCATTGCCCTGGTGGGCCCCTCCGGCGCCGGGAAAAGCACGCTGCTGCACATCATGGGGACCATCGACCGTCCCACAAGCGGAGAGGTGCTCTTCGACGGGCAGCCGGTCTTCGCGCTCGGGGACCAGCCGCTGGCCGCCTTCAGGAACCGCTCCATCGGCTTCGTGTTCCAGTTCCACCACCTCCTGCCCGAGTTCTCGGCGCTGGAGAACGTGATGATGCCGCTTCTGATCGGCGGCGAGAAGAGGTCCAAGGTGGAGGGGCGCGCCCGCGAGCTTTTGAGCGACGTGGGGCTCGCGCACCGGGTCACCCACCGGCCGGGCGAGCTTTCCGGAGGCGAGCAGCAGCGCGTGGCCATCGCGCGGGCGCTGGTGCGGCAGCCGAGGCTGCTTCTGGCCGACGAGCCTACCGGCAACCTCGACATGAAGACCAGCCACGAGGTGCACGAACTGCTCTACTCGATACAGCGCAGTACCGGGATCTCCCTGGTGATCGTCACCCACAACGAGCAGCTGGCCGCGGGGATGAACCGCACCATCCGCGTGGTCGACGGCAAGATCTTGGAATAACCGGGCTCTTTCCCGCCGGGCCAGGCGCGGAAACGCCCCGGAACTGCCGCTGCCGCAAGGCTTTAGTTACTTTACTTATTGACTGTATTCCCTGGGGGCCCTTTGCTGCGTACATTGCGTACCTTGATTTCAGCCGTGCTTGCCGTTCAGCTCCTGGTCTGCCCGACGTTGTCGTTTGCCCAGGGCGAGCAAAATGTACCGTCTGCTACGCCGGCTCCTTCGGCCGGGCCCGTTCCGGCAACGCAGCCCACGCAGCCGGCTTCATCCCCTGCAGCAGCGCCCGAGGCGGCAGCGCCCCATGCCGGCGCCGAGAAGATCACCGCGATCAAGGTCAGCGGCAACCGGCGCATAGAGACCGCCGTGATCATGCCTGCATTGCGGGTAAAGGCGGGTGAGGCGCTGGACCCGGAAAAGGTCGATGCCGACCTGAAAACGATCTACCAGCTCGGTTACTTCAAGGACGTGAAGGCGCAGACCGAGCCGGCGGACGGGGGTGTGATCCTAGAGTACGTGGTGCAGGAAAAACCGATCGTGCGCGAGGTGAAAGTCGAGGGCGCGAAGGAACTTGCCCCCGAGAAGGTGCGCGATGCGGTGGAGATCAAGCCTAACGCCATCTTCTCCCAGAAGGACCTGCAAAAGAGCATCAAGAAGGTGAAAAAGCTCTACGCGGACGAGGGTTACTACCTGGCCGAGGTGACGGGCGACATCAGCATGCGCTCGGAGACTGAACTCAACGTCATCTTCCGGGTCAAGGAGGGGGACAAGGTCCTGATCAAGTCGATCCGCTTCGAGGGGAACCACGCCTTCAAGGCGAAGAAGCTGAAAAAGGCCATGGAGACCTCTGAGAAATGGATGTTCTCCTGGCTCACCGGCGCCGGCACCTACAAGGAAGAAACCCTTAAAAACGACATGGCGCTCCTTACAGAGCTGTACATGAACGACGGCTACATCAACGTGAAGATCGGGGAGCCGAAGGTGGAGCTGACCCCGGACCGCAAGGCGCTCATGGTCACCATCGGGATCACCGAGGGAGAGCAGTACCGCATCGGCAAGCTCGATTTCAAGGGAGACCTCCTGGAGCACCGTGACGTCCTCTTCGGCAAGCTCAAGGAGAAGAGCGGTGATATCTTCAGCCGCAGCAACCTGCGCGCCGACATCTTCACCCTTACCGACTTCTACGCCGACAAGGGGTACGCCTTCGCCAACGTCGCCCCGATCACCAACCTGAACCGGGAGCAGCGCATCATCGACATCAGCTTCGACCTGGAGAAGGGGGAGAAGGTTAACATCGACCGGATCAACATCAGCGGCAACACCAAGACCCGCGACAAGGTGGTGCGCCGCGAACTGAGGCTCGCCGAGGGCGAGCTTTACAGCTCGACCGCGCTGAAGCGGAGCAAGCAGAACCTGATGAACACCGGCTTCTTCGAGGAGGCCAACCTGGTGACGGCTAAGGGGAGCGCCTCCAACAAGCTCGACCTGAACGTCGACGTGAAGGAGAAGCCGACCGGCACCTTCAGCATCGGCGCCGGCTACAGCTCGCTGGACGGCATCATCGGGCAGGGCTCGGTGCAGCAGGCGAACTTCCTGGGGCTCGGCCTCAAGATGACCGCCGCCGCCTCCTTCGGCAGCAAGTCGCAGACCTACAACCTCGGGCTCACCGACCCGTATTTCAACGATACCAAGTGGACCCTGGGTGGGGATCTCTACCGCAACGAGCGGCAGTACCTGGACTACACCCGCCGCGCTACCGGCGGTGACATCAAGGCCGGCTACCCCTTCTCGGATACCCTGAGCACCTTCTGGCTCTACAAGTACGAGCAAAAGGAGATCTTCGACGAGTCTCCTGAACTCCTGAACAACATCGCCAACGGCGCCATCGTGGCACCCGAAAAGACCTCGACCACTTCCGCCATCGTCGGCAGTCTCACCAGCAACACCACCGACTATCGGCTGGACCCCTCCACCGGGATGATGAACACCCTCTCCATGGAGGTGGCCGGGTTTGGCGGCACCAACCGCTACATCAAGACCATCACCGAGCACACGCTGTTCCATCCGCTGCTCTTCGGGGTCGGGTCCTTGCGGGGGACGCTCGGATACGTACAGGGCTTCGGCGGCAAAGAGATCCCGATCGACGAGATGTTTTACCTCGGGGGGATCAACTCGCTGCGCGGCTACCGCTCCAGGACGGTTAGCCCGAACAAGACCACCCCCGTCCCGCAACTGGACGCGACCGGCGGCTTCGCCGGGATGACCGAAAGCCGCGTCTACCTCGGTGGCGAGATGGAGGCGGTGGCGAACGCAGAGTTCACCTTCCCGCTCCTGAAAGAGGCGGGGCTCAAGGCGGTTGTCTTCTTCGACGCGGGGAACGCGGCCAACAGCCTGAACGACACCTTCGGCAACATCCTGACCAGTTACGGCGGCGGCATCAGGTGGTTCTCCCCGATCGGGCCGCTGCGGCTCGAATACGGCATCCCCATCAACCCCAGACAGGGAATAGATTCGGGCGGAAGGCTCGAGTTCTCCATAGGGAGTATTTTCTAAATCCATGCACTGCAAGGAGCAAGTCATGAAACGTCTTATCATCGCATTACTGGTGGTGTTTTCCCTTCCTCTCTCCGCTTTGGCTGCTGACGCCAAGTTCGGCTCCGTCGACATCCAGAAGGTGCTGCTCATGTCCGATGCGGGCAAAGAGGCGAAGGACCAGCTTAGCCAGAAGGCGGCCAAGTACGAGAGCGAGAAGAACACCAAGGAAAGCGAGCTGAAGAAGCTCAAGGGGGAGCTGGAAAGCCAGGGGGTCGTGCTTAACGAATCCGCCCGCGGCGCCAAGGAACGCGACTACCAGCAGCGCCTCAAGGAGTACCAGCGTTTCCTGAAGGACGCGCAGGACGACCTGCAGGCCAAAAACGACGAGTTCACCGGCAAGATCGTGGACGAGATCGTCAAGGTGGCGCAGGAATTCGGGCGCAAGAACGGCTACACCTTCATCCTGGTGCGCAACGAGACCATGATCTACCTGGACCCGGCCGCTGACGTGACCGACGAAGTGCTGAAGGCTTTCAACGCCTCCAGGAAGAAATAACAACGATCGTTCCGCGTTCCGTGTTCAACCTTCTGCGTTAACGACCTGACACAGTTCCCCCCTTTGCCAAACCTTCCTTCAGGCAAAGGGGGAATTGTCGTTTTTATCGCCGGAGCTGGAACCGGAGCCAGGAAGCTCTGGTGAGGTTTTAGATGAAGAAATCGCTTAATGAAATAGCGCAGTACCTGGGAGGGACGGTTTCCGGCGACGGCTCCGTCCTGATCGGCGGGCTCGCGACCCTGGACGACGCGGGGGAGGGGACCCTCACCTTCCTCGCCAACCCGAAGTACGCCGCCAAGGTGGCCACCACCAAGGCCTCGGCGGTGCTGATGGGAACCGGTGGGAACACCCACGGCAAGAACGCCATCTTCCACCCCAACCCCTACCTCGCCTTCGCCAAGCTGCTCACCCTCTTTTACACCGCTCCGGCAAAGCCGCTGGGTGTGCTTCCGGGCGCCTTCGTTGCCGAAGGGGTGAAGCTCGGGGCGGACGTATCGGTGTACCCGGGGGCCTCCATTGGCGCCGGCGCAGTGATCGGGGACCGCGTGGTGCTGCACCCGGGGGTGGTGATCTACCCCGGGGTCGTGGTCGGCAACGACGTGACGCTGCACGCCAACGTGAGCGTGCGCGAGAGGTGCCGCATCGGCAACCGCGTCACCATACACGACGGGACCGTGATCGGCTCCGACGGCTTCGGCTACGCACCCGACGGCGCCTCCTATTACAAGATCCCGCAGATAGGCATCGTCATCATCGAGGACGACGTGGAAATCGGCTCCAACTGCGTCATCGACCGCGCAGCCCTCGAGGCCACCCGGATCCGCCGCGGTACGAAAATCGACAACCTGGTGCAGATCGCGCACAACGTCGTCATCGGCGAGGACTGCATCATCGTCTCCCAGGTCGGCATCTCCGGCAGCACCCAGCTGGGGAACCACGTAACGCTCGGGGGGCAGGTCGGCGTCGCGGGTCACATCAAGATCGGCGACAACGTCATGATCGGCGCCAAGTCCGGCGTCGCCGGCAACGTGGAGCCGAACCAGGTCCTTTCCGGCATCCCGGTCATGCCCCACCGCGACTGGCTCCGCTCCGCAGGGATCGCACCCAAGCTCCCCGAGATGAAGAAGACGCTCTCGGCGCTTGAGAAGCGGGTGGCGGAGCTGGAAGCAAAGCTGGCCAAGGGGGAGTAACTTCGTGAACCCCCTTTGCCAAGGGTAAGTCAACTGAGGCACTTCAATGTAAATCTCGGCTCCGTTCGCTGGAGCCGGTGCAAGGAGAGATTATCAATGCTTGATATAGTGCAAATTATGGAGCTCCTTCCGCATCGCTACCCTTTCCTCCTGGTCGACAAGATCGTGGAGATGGAACCGGGCAAGCGGATCGTCGGCATCAAGAACGTCACCATGAACGAGCCGTTTTTCCAGGGGCACTTCCCCGGATTTCCGGTCATGCCCGGGGTCCTGATCATCGAGGCCATGGCGCAGGTTGCGGCCATCCTGGCCTACAAGGCGGCCGAAGGCGACGCGAAGGATAAGGTGAGCTACTTCATGGCGATCGACAAAGCCCGTTTCAGGAAACCGGTGAAACCGGGCGACACCCTGAGGATCGAGGTGGAGACCCTGTTCTGCAAGCGGGGTGTCTGGAGCGTCGGTGCCAAGGCGTACGTAGGCGAGACCCTGATGACTGAAGCGGAGCTGAAGGCGACCCTCGGGGACAAGTAGCCCCGTTCAACGTGGGATTCAGGGGGATTTTCCGTCCAACAGGTAAATCCCACCCCGCCCCCCCTTGCGAAGGGGGAGTCGCGTCTTTGCGTTTTACCGAAGCGGGCGCGGCAAAAATGGAGAAAGAGATGATTCACAGCACCGCAGTAATCCACCCCGGCGCCAAGATCGCCGACGGGGTTGAAATCGGCCCGTACGTCGTCATCGGTGAGAACGTAAGCATCGGCAAGGGGACCAAGATCGGCCCGCACACCGTGATCGACGGCTGGACCGAGATCGGCGAGGACAACAATATCTTCCACATGGCCTCGGTGGGGGCCGTCCCCCAGGACCTGAAGTACAAAGGGGAGAAGACCTGGCTGCGGATCGGCAACGGCAACACCATCAGGGAGTTCGCCAGCCTGCACCTGGGAACCGTGACCGGCGACGGCGAGACCACCGTCGGCGACGGCAACCTCTTCATGGCCTATTCGCACGTAGCCCACGACTGCCACATCGGCAACCATGTCATCATGGCCAACTCGGCCACCCTCGCCGGGCACGTCACCGTCGAGGACTACGCCATCATGGGGGGGCTCTCCGCGGTGCTGCAGTTCACCCGGATCGGCGCGCACGTCATGGTCGGCGGCATGACCTCGATCACCCTCGACGTCCCCCCCTACACCATCGTCACCGGCGACCGCACCGAGTCGAGGCTCAGGGGCTTGAACCTGGTCGGGCTTAAAAGGCGCGGCTTTCCGGAGCAGACCATCTCAAGCCTGAAGAAGGCGTACAAGATCCTGTCGCTTTCAGGCATGAAGCTGACCGAAGCGCTGGAGAAGATGAAGAGCGACATCCCCACCTGCCCCGAGCTCGAGCACTTCATTTCCTTCATAGAGTCCGCCAAGCGCGGGGTCACTAGGTAGAGATGGGGCAGATTAAGAGGTAAGGCAGATTAAGATAAAGAGTGAGGCAGATTAAGAGCAGAACCAGATTAAGACTAAGATATCAAGAAGCTTTATGTTGAGGTGCCGCTGAGGTTGATGTTAAGAATTACGAAAGGTTTTGCTCAATCTTAATCTTAATCTGCCTTTGCCTTTAAGCTGGTTTTCAGAGGTTCGTTTGCAAGAAAAACCGAAGTCCGTGATGATCGTCGCCGGTGAGGCTTCCGGCGAGATGTACGGCGCGAGCATCGCGTCCGAGATACGCGCCCTCGCCCCGAAGACCCGGTTCTTCGGGATGGGTGGCGGCAAAATGCGCAAGGCCGGCGTCGAGACGCTGGTCGATGCGGACACCATGGCCGTTATGGGGCTGGTTGAAGTGCTCGCGCACCTCCCGGTGATCGTCAACGGTTTCAACACCCTGAAGAACAAGCTCCGCAGCGATCCTCCCGACCTGTTGATCCTGATCGACTACCCCGACTTCAACCTCAGGCTCGCCAAGGTGGCGAAAAAGGCCGGCGTCAAGGTGCTCTACTTCATCTCCCCGCAGGTGTGGGCCTGGAGAAGCGGGCGCGTCAAGGGTATCGGGCAGGTGGTGGACATGATGGCCGTCCTCTTCCCGTTCGAGGTCCCCTTCTACCAAAACGCCGGGGTCCCGGTCACCTTCGTGGGACATCCGCTGCTCGACCTGGTGCGCCCGACCATGAAGCGCGACGAGGCGCTTGCCTCCCTGGGGCTCGACCCTGGGCGGCGCTGCGTCGGCCTTTTCCCGGGGAGCCGGAAGTCCGAGATCGGGAAGCTTCTGGGGGTCATCCTTGAGGCCGCTGAGATCCTGAAAGAGAGGATGCCGGAATTGCAGTTCGTGCTCCCGCTTGCCTCGTCGCTGCGCCAGGAGGATCTCGATCCCTACCTTCAAGCCTCCAAGGTCGAGGTGAAGGTTGTTTCCGGGCGCAACCACGACGTGATGACCGCCTGCGACGCCGCCGTCTGCGCCTCGGGGACGGTGGTGATGGAGATGGCGCTGGTCGGGACCCCGCACGTGATCATCTACAAGATGTCCACCTTCACTTACGAGGTGGGCAAAAGGGTGATCAACGTGCCGCACATAGGGATCAGCAACATCGTGGCGGAAAAGCGGATGGTAAAGGAACTGGTCCAGCACGAGGCCGAACCGCTTGCCATTGCGGACGAAGTTGACGCCCTGTTGAACGACGCGGGATACGCAGCCGAGATGCGGGAAGGGTTCGCCGCGATGAGAGTCAAGCTAGGCAGCGGAGGCGCTCTGGAAAGGGTGGCCCGGCTGGCCATGGAGATGATGGGATGAGTGCAGTAAACGAGAAAGCAACCAATGCCTTCAAAAGGCTGCTGCAATACAGTCGCCCCTACTGGTGGCGCATCGCCCTGGCGGCGGTGGGCTCCCTTGGCGTCGGCGCGATGGACGGCGCCCTGGCCTACCTGGTGGAGCCGGTGTTGAGAAAGATCTTCTCCGGCAAGGAGACCGGCATCTTCGTCCTCCTTCCCATCGGGATAATCGTGCTCTACGCGCTGCGCGGCTGCTGCCGCTACACCAACGACTTCTTCATCAGGAGCGCCGGCCAGCTCGCCGTGCAGGACGTCAGGAACGATCTCTACGAGAGGAACATGAGGCTCAGCCTTGGGTACTTCTTCCGTAACGAAACCGGGACCCTCATGTCGCGGGTCCTAAGCGACGTCGCCATGATGCAGGAGGGGGTGGCGAGCGTCATCACCGGCCTGTTCCGCGACGGCATCTCGTCCGTTTCGCTTTTGTGCGTCATCTTCTACCGCGACTGGAAGCTTGCACTTATCTCCTTCGTCGTCATCCCGCTCACCGTGATCCCTGCCCAGAAGATCGGCAAGAGGATCAAGGGGCTCGCCCGGCACGGGCAGGAGAAGATGGGGGATCTGGCGAGCATCCTCCAGGAGACCTATTCCGGCATCAAGGTGGTGAAGGCGTTCGGGCTCGAGGCGCGCGAGGTGGAGCGTTTCAAGCGCAGCAACGAGGAGTTCTACTACTTCACCAGGAAGAACATCAAGTACGAGGGGCTCTCCGCTCCCATCATGGAGTTCATCATCTCCTTCGGCGTGGCGGCCGTAATCTGGGTGGGCGGCAGCAGCGTCATGCAGGGGACCCGCAGCGCCTCGGAGTTCTTCTCCTTCATCACCGCTATGGTGCTGGTGTTCACCCCCATCAAGCGACTGATCTCTTCCTACAACAACGTCCAGCGCTCGGTGGGCGCTGCGGAGCGGGTGTTCGAGGTGATGGACGAGGAGCCTGAGATCGTGGACCTGCCGGGTTCCAGCGACCTGGGGAGGGCCAAGGGGGAGGTGGAGTTCCGCGACGTCCACTTCAAGTACGAAGACGAGTACGTGCTGCAGGGGGTGAGCCTCGTGGCCAGAAGGGGAGAAGTGATCGCCCTGGTTGGGCCTTCCGGCGGCGGCAAGACCACGCTGGTCTCGCTCATCACCAGGTTCTACGACCCGACACAGGGGGCGGTGCTCATGGACGGGGTGGATATCCGGCAGCGGACCGTAAAGAGCCTCCTGGAGCAGATCGCGCTGGTGGACCAGGAGACCATCCTCTTCAACGACACCATCGCCAACAACATCCGCTACGGCAAGATAAACGCCACCGACGCCGAGGTCGAGGCCGCGGCACGCGCCGCCTTCGCCCACGATTTCATCCTGGAGCTCCCCGAGGGGTACGAGACAAACATCGGCGACCGCGGCGTCCGTCTCTCCGGAGGTCAGCGGCAGCGGCTCTGCATCGCCCGGGCGATCCTCAAGGACGCCCCGATACTGATCCTGGACGAGGCCACGAGTGCGCTCGATACCGAGAGCGAGCAGATGGTGCAGCAGGCCTTGAACAACCTGATGCACAACCGCACCACCTTCGTCATCGCGCACCGCCTTTCCACCATCACCCACGCCGACCGGATCGTGGTGCTTGAGAAGGGGAAGATTGCCGAGGTGGGGAGCCACCAGACGCTCATGGACAACGAAGGGCTCTACAGCCGTCTGCACGGGATGCAGTTTAAGACGTCGTAGTCAGGTATAGCCCCCCTCTCGGAAGGGAAGGGGAATTGGAACGAGAGGCTTCTTGATGTTGAAACAGATCCGATGGTACCTGGAGACCGCGCTTTTTGTCGCGGTCTCCTTTGCTGTTGCGCTCCTGCCGGACCGGGTGGCGCTGGCCGCGGGAAGGTGTATCGGCCGGCTCTTCTTCCGACTGGTGAAAGGAAGGCGGCGGGTGGCCATCGAGAACATCGCGGCGAGCCTCCCCTTTCTGGAAAGCCAGCCCGGCTGGCGCGGCGGCACGGCCGAGCAACTGGCGCGGGAGACCTTCGAGAACCTCGGCTGCTGCGTGGTCGAGGTCTGCAAGCTTTACCGCGGCAAGGGGCAGGGGCTCATCGACTCGGTCGAGTTTCGGGGGCTGGAGCATTACGAGGCCGCGCTCGCCAAGGGGAAGGGGATCGCCTTCATCACCGCCCACTGCGGCAACTGGGAACTGATGGCGCTTGCCTTCGGCGTGCGTCACCACGAGATCTCCGTGGTGGCCCGGCGCCAGGACAACCCGCACCTGAACGCGCTGATCGAGAAGATCCGCAAGGCCTACGGCAACGGCGTCATCTACAAGGACGGAGCGCTGCGCTCCATGTTCGCGGCGCTGAAGAAACAGGAGATCGTGGGGCTTCTGATCGACCAGGCGGTGCATCCCGACGGTGGGGTGCTGGTCGATTTCCTGGGGCGGCCCGCCTGGACCATCCGGCTTCCGGCGCTCATCGGGCGCAAGAGCGGCGCTCCCATGGTTCCCGGCTTCATCCACCGCGAGGGGGGCAAGAACATAGTCACCCTGTACCCCGAGTACCAGATGTCCACCCTGGATGACCCGGAGCTTGCCGCCGCCGAGGACACCAGGGCGCTGACCCGGTTCATCGAGGAGTACGTGATCCAGCACCCCACGCAGTGGTACTGGGTGCACAAACGCTGGAAGAACTCCCCTGCTCCAGCCGTAGCGGACGGGGCAGCCAGCGACTGAGCGACACCCGCCGCAGATGGAGTAGCGTCTGCATTCCCTCCCCCGGAGGGGGTGAGGGCGTCGCCGATGGCGGCCATCTTGATGCAACTGCAATGACTTGCCTGACAAGGCTTCGAGGCGCGGACCCAGGTCCTATTGCCAGAGGGTGTTTTCTATTAAATGATCGACTTCTTTTACAACCTGCTGCTCTGGCTGCTGCTGCCGGTGCTGGTCCCCTACCACGCCTACCGCTCCTTGAGCCGGGGGAGGCGCACCGCCTTCATGGAGCGCTTCGGCGCCATCCCGGACAGCGAACTGGCGCCGGTTCAAGGCCAGAGGACCATCCTGGTCCACGCCGTCTCGGTAGGGGAGACCCTCGCCGCCCAACCGCTCCTCAAGGGGATCCGTTCGCGTTTCCCGGAACACCGGCTGGTGATCACCAACGTGACCGAGACCGGCCGCGGCGTAGCTCTCAAAAGCAACTCCGCCGACGTCTGCATCTATTTCCCCTTCGACTATCCTTTCGCCGTCCGCGCCGTCCTTGAAAAGGTGAGGCCCGACCTAGTGGTCATCATGGAGACCGAGATCTGGCCCAACTTCATCAAGGAGGCGGGGAAGCTCGGTATCCCGGTACTACTCGCCAACGGCCGCATCTCGGACCGCTCGCTTTCGCGCTACCTCCGCTTTTCCTGGTTCTTCCGCCCCGTGCTGCAAAGGCTCTCCTCTCTCTGCATGCAAAGCGCGGAGGATGCAAGCCGCATCCAGGCCATCGGGGCGCGGCCGGAGACGGTCCACGTCGCCGGGAACCTGAAGTACGACATCCCGCTGCGGCCGAGAAACGCGGAGCAGGCGTCCGGGGTGAAGGCGAAGTACGGCATCCCCGAAGGCCCCTTCATCTTCACCGCCGCCAGCACCCACGAGGGGGAGGAGGAATTCGTCCTTGAGGCGTACCGCATGCTCCTGTCGGCGCGGCCGGAGAGTTTCCTCATCCTCGCCCCGCGCCACCCGGAGCGCGCCGCCGGCGTCGCCGAACTGGTGAAGAAGAGCGGATTCCAGTTGCGGCGCCGCTCGCAGCTGGAGGCGGCTCCCGCGCCGCAACAGGCGGGAGAGGTGTTCATCCTCGACACGGTCGGCGAGCTCGCCGGGCTTTACGGCGCCTCGGACCTCGTCTTCGTGGGAGGCTCGCTGGTCCCGACGGGTGGGCACAACCCGCTGGAGCCCGCGGCCTGCGGCGTCCCGGTTCTCTTCGGGCCGCACATGGAAAACTTCCGCGAGATCGCCGCGACCTTCCTCGCCAAGGGTGGGGGCATCCAGCTCACAGGCGCGCCCGAACTGGGGGATAAGCTCGTTTCCCTTTCCGGCGATGCCGCCAGCCGCGACGAGATTGGGCGCCGTGGCGCGGGGATCCTAGCGGAAAGTGCCGGCTCCACCGCGCGCCATCTGGACGCGATGGCGGCGTGCCTGGGAGAAACACGTGGCTGATTTCGAACTCTATTTCAAGGAACTGATGGACGGAAAGCGCGCGGGCTGGAAGGACAGGCTCGCCCTGGCCGGCCTGCGCCTCGCCTCGCTTCCCTACGCGCTGGCGCTCAGGGCGCGGGCGCTTGGGTACGCGAGCGGCCTGATTCCGTCGCACCGGCTCCCCCGCCCGGTGATCTCGGTCGGTAACATCACCCTTGGCGGAACCGGCAAGACCCCGACCGTCGCCTGGCTCGCCTCCTACCTGATCGGGCGCGGCAAAAAGGTGGCCGTCCTGTCGCGCGGCTACGGCGGGAGCGCGGAGGGGGAACTGCGCATCGTCAGCGACGGCAAAAGCCTCCTCGTGGGGCCGGAAGAGGCTGGGGACGAACCTTGCCTTCTTGCGCGCAAGGTGCCGGGGCTCATGGTGGTGACGGGGGCCGACCGCTACCGCGCCGGGCTTCTCGCACTCAAGGAGCTTGCCCCGGACGTGTTCATCCTGGACGACGGCTTTCAGCACCTGAAGCTCAAGCGCGACCTGAACCTGCTGCTGCTAGACTGCAGGCGCCCCTTCGGCAACGAGCGCGTGCTCCCGGCCGGGTACCTGAGGGAACCGAAGAGTGCCGTGAAGCGTGCCGACCTTGTGCTCTTCACGCGCTGCCAGCCCGATGGCGCACCGCAGCTTGCGAACCTGGATAAGCCGGTCTGCCACTCAATGCACCGGCTGAACGGCTGCGCTCCTCTGGAAGGGGGAGAGCCCCGGGCGTTTGCCGAGCTGAAGGGAGAGCGCGCCATGGCCTTTGCCGGCATCGCCGACCCGGCCGGGTTCTTCGATTCGCTGGAAAAGGAGGGGGTGCAACTGGTTACCACTCTCGCTTTTTCGGACCATATCTGCTATGGTGACGCCGAAATTGCGGCCGTTTTGCGCCTGAAGAAGGCGTCCCGGTCGACTTTCATGGTAACCACCGAGAAGGACGCGGTGAAGCTCGCCCCCTTCAAAGAACAACTGGGAACCGTCTACGTGGCGCGGCTCGATCTCGAGCCTCTCGATGCACCGCTTCTGCAAGGGATGGTGGATCGTCTTGTCGCGAACGGCCAGGCGCGGGCGCTGGAACAGAAAAAAGGCGGGGATAAACGCGCATGACCATGGCTGCCATGACTGACAACCGCACCGGGAAAAGGATCCTGGTGCTGCGCTACCGTTTCATCGGCGACACCATCCTCACTGTCCCGTTTCTGCGCAACCTGCGCCGTGCCGAGCCCGATGCCTACATCGCCTGGGTCGTCGCCCCCGGATCCTCCGAGGTGATCCAGGGAACCCCCTACGTCGACGAGCTCATCTTCTGGGATCCCCCCACCATCCATGCTGACAGCCGTTCCACCCACAAGACGCTAGGCGACAAGCTCGGCTTCATCAGGGAGTTGCGCGCCCGCCGCTTCGACAAGGTCTACGTGCTGAAGCGCTCCTTCGGCAGCGCCGTCATAGGCTTTCTCTCTGGCGCCCCCAAACGGGTGGGCTTCGCCACCGAGGGGCGGAGCTTGCTCTTGACCAAGGGGGTGCCCTACCGGCACGGACAGCACGAGGTGCAGAACTTCCTGGACGTCCTGCGCGCCGACGGCGTGCCGGTTGTGGACGACCATCTCGAGGCGTGGCTCTCGGCCGAGGAAAAGGCGTTCGCGGACGACTTCTTCCGGGAGCGAGGCGTCGGTGCGGACGAGCTGGTGGTCGGGATGCACCCCTTCGCCGCGAACCCGCCGCGCGCCTGGCACCTGGACAACTTCACCGAACTCGCGCGTGCACTGCAAAAGCGTCACGCCTGCCGGATCCTGTTCTTCGGCGGTCCCCGTGACAAAGAGGCGCTCGATGCGATACGCGGCGGCCTGGATGTCCCGCCCCTCGAGGCGGTCGGCTCCACCACACTGCGCCAGACCATGGCGCTTCTCTCCCGCTGCGGGGCGCTTATCTGCAACGACAGCGGCATCATGCACCTCGCCGCCTCGCTCCAGGTGCCGCTGGTGGCGCTTTTCGGCCCGCAGTCGCCGGTGAAGTTCGGCCCCTGGGGAAAGGTGTGCCGCGTGGTGCGCCACGACTTCCCCTGCAGCCCGTGCCGCCAGCGGTTCTTCACCGAGTGCGAGCCGTCGGAGCGCGGGAGGCCCGCCTGCATCGAGGCGATAACCGTCGAAGAAGTACTGGCTGAAATTGAAGCCCTGCTTGCCGCAGGGGATAGGGAGCATACGGATAGATGAAAGTTCTGCTGATCAACAACGGCAAGGGATGGAGCGGGGGGCAGGAGCACCTCAAGGACCTTGCCCTGGAATTGCGCGAAAACGGCGTGGAAGTCCAGTTCCTGGTGCGCCAGGACACGGTGAACGAGACGAGGTACGCAGAGCTTGGCTTCAAGGTGCACCTGATGCCTTACAAGCACGGCCTCAACATGGTGCGGACCTTCCCCTGGCTGGTCTCCATGCTGCGCAGCGAGCGCTTCGACATCGTCTCCATCAACCGGGAGCACGACCTCGCGCTCACCGTTCTCGCCTACCGCGCGGCGTTCCCGTTCAAGCGCCACGGCAAGCTGATGATGAGCTACCACCTCCCGACCGAGCGCAACCAGTTTCTCCTCTCCGCCGTGGACGCCATCGTCAACATCTCGGTGCACGTGCAGGACAAGCTTGTGAACAGCAATCCCGCCGCCCGCGGCAAGTCGCACATCCTCTACTACGGCATCAAGCTCCCCGAACCGCCGCCGGAAGAGAAGTTCGACAACGATCGCCCGGGGCGCTACCTCACCGGGCGCCGCTTCCCGGTTATCGGCATGGTAGGGGAGTTCTGGAAGAACCAGATCGAGATGGTGGAGATGCTTCCTTTGCTCATGAAGGAATTTCCCGGCATCACCCTCGCCTTCATCGGCAACGATTCGGCCCGCCCCCTGGTCGAGCCGCTCGTCGTCCGCGCCAAAGAGCTGGGCGTGGAGGAGAACGTCCTCTTCACCGGGCTCGTGCCGCGCGACCGGATCTACGACATGTTCCACGACCTCGACCTCTCGGTCACCACGCACAGAAACGAAGGGCTCGGCATCGTGCATCTGGAGAGCCTGGCCGCGGGGACCCCGGTGGTGGGCTACAACGAGGGTGGCTACGTCGACATATTCAAGGGTGAGGACGTGGGGATCATGGTGGACGGGACCACCCCCGACTTCGCCGCCGCCGTTATCGGCCTTTTGAAGGATGACGCCCGTCGCTTCGCCATGGGACGCGAGGGATACGAACTGATCCGCGAGCGCTACTCGCTGCAGGCGATGGGAAGAAGCTACCTGCAGTTCTACAAAAAACTCCTGGGGGCCTGATGCGCGTTGCCATGATCGACAACAGCCGCGGCTGGGGCGGAGCCGAGCAGGTTATGCTGATGGTCGCTTCCAAGCTGCGCGAGCGGGGCCACGAGGTGACCGTGTTCGTGCGGGAGGGTGGCGCCCTGGTGGAGCCTTTCCGGAAGGCGGGGCATGATGTCTGCGCCGTGCCGCGAAAGGGGCTCGGGCTTCTCACCGGTGTCGCCAGGACGGCAAGCGAGATCCGGCGCGGCAGGTTCGACCTGATCCACGTGCACAGAAACCATGACCTCGTGGTCGGCAAGATCGCCTCCGTCGCTGCGGGGCTCCCGATGCTCCTCACCCAGCACTGCCTTTTGGGGAGCACCTCCAGCTCCATCATCAACCTGGCCGACCGGATCGTCGCGGTATCCGGCTTCATCGGCGACGACATGAAGCGCCGCTTCCCGGTCCTTTCCGGCAAGGTGCAGGTGATCCACAACGGCATCGACCTCACCCCGTTCAAGGAGCCGAGGCCCGGCTTTTGGGAGAAGGTTCCGGCGGTAGCGGGCGCCAAGCCGCTGCTGGGGGTGATCGGCTACTTCTACAAGAACCAGGAGGAGCTGATCGCGATGATGCCGCGGGTGCGGGAAAAGCTCCCCCAGGCGAAGCTCGTCATCATCGGCAAGGACGACGAGAAGCAGCCCGCGCTCGAGAAGCTTGCGGCCGAGCTGGGGGTGGCGGACGCCGTCCACTTCCCGGGTAAGATCCCGTATGCGGAGATCGGCGACGCCATGGCCGGGCTCGACTTCAACGTGAGCGCCTTCCGCCGCGAGGGGTGCGCCCTGAACGTCCTGGAATCTTTGGCCGTCGGCACACCCTTCGTAGGCTACCGCTCCGGCAGCTATCCCGAGCTTGCCCTCGACGGCGAAACCGGGGTGCTGGTCGACGACCAGGACCAGTTCGTTGAGGCGCTGGCGCGCCTCTCCGCCGATCCCGAACTCGTTGCCTCGATGAGGCAAAGGGCGCGGGAAGACGCCTTCGTCCGCTTCGACCTGAACAGGATGGTTGACGACTACGTGGACCGCTACCGGGAGATGGCGGGGGAGCGGGGGTGAGCGAGCGTCCGCTGATCAGTTTCATATTGCTCGCCTACCGCCAGGAGCAGTTTGTTGCGGACGCGGTGGCGGCGGCACTGGCGCAGACCTATGAGCCGCTGGAAATAATCCTGACCGACGACTGCTCGCCCGACGGGACCTTCCGCATCATGAGTGAGATGGCTGAGGCGTACCGCGGCCCGCACAAGATCATCCTGAACCGCAGCCCCGAAAACCTCGGCATCTGCGGTCATATCAACCGAGCCGTTGGCCTCTCCAGAGGCGATCTTATAATCCTTGCGGCCGCTGACGACATATCCTTGCCGGAGCGGACACTGGCACTGTACCAGCATTGGCAGGGACAGGGAGGACGAGCGGATTCGGTTTTCTCCGATGCGTTCCTCATCGACGAGGAGGGGTGCCGAACGGGGCGGCTCTTCGAGAAGACGGCAGCATCCTTCGCCGGCTCTGTCGAGGAGGCAGTGCAGCGCGGCGGGGTGGGAGTGCCAGGCTGCACCCACATGTTCACCAGGCGGAGCTTCGATAACTTCGGACCCATCGACCCAGTGGTAATTGCCGAGGATATGGTGCTTCCTTTTCGGAGCCTGCTGGGAGGAGGGGTCACTTTCGTGGACCTCCCGCTGGTGAACTACAGGGTTCACTGCAGCAACGAGAGCATCGCGGCCACAAAAATTCCTTCCCGTGCCAGGAGGGAGCGAAGCGCCAAAAACGCCACCGCGGTGCTGCAGACTTGGCTAAACGACCTGAAAACGGCCTCGGCGACAGGCATGATCTCCAAGGAGAGGGCACGTACGCTGAGCGACCGTATCGCGATGGAGCGCTACTGGAGCATCGTGGAGGCGAGATGCTACGCGACTAGCCTTCGGAGTGCCCTCGCCGAATTCCTTCGGGACGCAATGAAGCACCTTGGCCGCATCATCGACCGGTACCGCCGCAGCAAAAAATGGTGACATGCTCACTCTGTTGCCGTTAGCAATGCCTTTTAAGCAAGGGGGCGTAATGGCTTTACCGAAAGTTTCACACTTCATAATCACCTACAATCAGCGCGCCTACATTGAACAGGCACTACAAAGCGCCGTAGATCAAGACTACCCTGAACTTGAGATTGTGGTGGCGGACGACGGTTCAGTGGACGGCACTGCAGAGATCGTCGCTGACTTTGCCCTGAGGTACCCCGGGAAAGTCATCCCTTCCTTGGCCGAGAGCAATGGGGGAATAACGAGTAACTGCAATCGTGCCTTGGCCCTATGTAGCGGAAAATACATCTCGTGCCAGGGCGGAGACGACGTCCTGCTTCCGGGGAAGATTTCGCACCAGGTACAGTGGCTGGAGGCGGACGAGAGACGGGTCATGTGTGGGCACGATGTGCGTGTCTTCTTCACCTCTTTGGACGGCTCGGAGCATGTGAGAGGAAGTGGTAGAGCCGGTCGCAACGGTGTCGGAGCGGGCAAAATCATCGAAGGGGGCGTCGGTTCCTTCTTCATGGGGACCTCGCTGATGTGGCGCGCCTCTGCCACCCCTCCCGGCGGTTTCGACACGCGGATACCGATCTCCTCAGACTGGAAGTTCATTATCGATGTCGTCGGTCTCGACGGTGTATGGGGGGCGGTAGACGGCGTGTATGCGCTGTACCGCATTCATCCTCAGAATATTTCCAGTACCAAGCGTGACAGCATAATCATGGAAACCCTGCGGACTTTCGTTTATTTGCGACAGCAGTACCCAGCGTTCCGAAGCGAACTCAACTTGGCCAGGAGGGAGATTTTTTACAACGTGGCCAAGGTGTACTATCGGAACAACAGCTTTGGCAGGGCGCGCAGGGTCTTCAGGGCGCTTCTCGGCACGGAAGGGAGTGGCTCGTGGGGACAGAAGGCGCGGGTCTTGAAGTACTTATTCAAATGCAGACGCAGAAGCAGGGGGGCAATTTGAACTACTTCGTACACAGCCATGCCCTGGTGGAGTCGACGAAGATCGGCGACAACACCAGGATCTGGGCCTTCGCGCATGTGCTCCCGCAGGCGACCATCGGCTCGGACTGCAATATCTGCGACCATGTTTTCATCGAAAACGACGTCGTGGTGGGAGACCGGGTGACTGTCAAGTGTGGCGTGCAGCTCTGGGACGGACTGCGCGTGGCGGACGACGTCTTCATCGGCCCAAACGCCACCTTTACCAACGACATGTACCCCCGCAGCAAGAAACCGTTTCAGCTTCTCAAAACGGTCGTGGAGTGTGGGGCGACGATCGGTGCCAACGCCACCATCCTTCCCGGTTTGACCATCGGCGCCGGAGCCATGGTGGCGGCTGGCGCCGTGGTCACCAAGGATGTCCCGGCTGGCGCCTTAGTGGCCGGCAACCCGGCGCGCCTGATCCGGTACATCGAGGAGAAGTGCTGATGTCTCTTTCCAAGTGCAAACTGATCGATCTCCCCAAGATCTCCGATCCGCGCGGGAACCTGACCTTCATCGAGGAGAACAGGCACTTCCCCTTCGACATAAAGCGCGTCTACTACCTCTACGACGTCCCGGGGGGAGCGGAACGCGGCGGGCACGCGCACCGCGAGATGAACCAGATGATCATCGCCATGTCCGGCAGCTTCGACGTGGTGCTCGACGACGGCTTCGAGCGGAAGCGCTTCCACATGAACCGCTCGTACTACGCCCTGTACGTGGCGCCCATGGTCTGGCGGGAGATCGACAACTTCTCCTCCGGTGCCGTCCTTTTGTCGCTTGCCTCAAACTTCTACGACGAAAGCGACTACTACCGCGAATACGATCACTTTTTGCGCGACGTCAGGGGAGGGAAGTGATGGTCCCCTTTCTTGACCTGAAGGCCCCCTACCTGGAGCTGAAGGACGAGCTCGACGCGGCCT
Organism: Citrifermentans bremense; assembly: GCF_014218275.1. Lineage (NCBI taxonomy): Bacteria > Pseudomonadati > Thermodesulfobacteriota > Desulfuromonadia > Geobacterales > Geobacteraceae > Citrifermentans > Citrifermentans bremense. The sequence goes on along the minus strand of NZ_AP023213.1, from coordinate 3,767,902 downwards.
ACCGCCGTGTGATGGAGTCGGGATGGTTCATCACCGGACGCGAAGTCGAGGCGTTCGAGGCGGAGTTCGCAGCCTTTTGCGGGACGAAGCACTGCATCGGCGTCGGCAATGGGCTGGACGCGCTGCACCTCATCCTGCGCGCCATGGAGATTGGCCCCGGCGACGAGGTGATCGTCGCTTCCAACACCTACATCGCCACCTGGCTTGCCGTCTCCTACGCCGGTGCCACGCCGGTACCCGTCGAGCCGGACGAGGCGACGCACAACATGAGGCCGGAGCTGATCGAGGCCGCCATCACCCCTGCTACCCGTGCCATCATGCCGGTGCACCTCTACGGCCAGCCGGCGGATATGGACCCGATCCTCGATATCGCCAGGCGCCACGGTCTGAAGGTCATCGAGGACTCGGCGCAGGCGCACGGCGCGACCTACCGCGGCAAAAGGGCGGGGAACCTCGGCGACGCGGCCGGCTTCAGCTTCTATCCCGGCAAGAACCTCGGCGCGCTGGGGGACGGCGGCGCCGTCACCACGAACGACGGCGCGCTTGCCGACAAGATCCGCCTGCTGCGCAGCTACGGCTCCAAGGTCCGCTACTGCCACGAGGTGCAGGGCTTCAACTCGCGCCTGGACGAACTGCAGGCTGCGTTTTTGCGGGTCAAGCTTGCACGGCTCGACGCCTGGAACGAACGGCGCAAAGCGATCGCGAAGCTCTACCTCGAAGGGATACGCCTTGACCGGCTGCGCCTGCCGCGCGTTATTGACGGGGCGGAGTCGGCCTGGCATCTCTTCGCCGTCTGCCATCACGAACGCGACCGGCTCCAGGGAGCGCTCAAGGAGGCAGGCATCGAGACCCTGATCCACTACCCGGTTCCGCCCCACCGCCAGGACGCCTATCGGGCCGTGCAGCTGCCGCAGGGAAGTCTCCCCGTTGCCGAGCGCCTGGCGCAACAGGTCTTGAGCCTTCCGATGGGGCCGCACCTCTCAGCCGCGGACGCAGAGCGGGTCATCGCGGTCGTGAACGAGGCACTGCGGTAGACCCGATTAAGCAAACGGAAGTGATCCAGGAACTGATGTGAAGCGGTTCCTCACCAAGGCATCAAAGGGTTGAAATGAAAAGACTTCTGTTCATAGAGCCGAACCTGCGCAGTCCCAGCGGGCATTACTGCGATTTCGTGCGCGCTTTGGGGAGCCGCGCCACCGACGCCGTTCTCGAGGTCTTCGCGCACCCCGAGGCGGACGCGATGCTGGAGCGGATGGCCGGGGTGCAGGTCTGCCGGCAGGAGCCGAGGGTGGGGAGCCCGCTCGCCGAGTGGCGCACCATTGCGCGGGAGACCCGCGCCGGCAACCCCTTTCTGGTCTTGACCGCCGATGCGCGCCATGCCGCCGCAGTGACCATGACCGCCGCCTTTACCGGCAAGGACCCCAACGCTGCACGGCTCTTTTTTCACCGTCCTCCCACCACGGTCCGTGACCAGTACCTGTTCCCGCTCACCTGGGGCGCCCGTGAGCATGCTCTCGCCGTCACCTCCACGGAGCAGGTGGCCGAGTCGCTGCGGGGCATGGGGTACCGCCGCGTGGTCTGCGTCCCATATCCGGCGCAGGGACCCGCGACCGCACCTGAGCCGGTTCCCTTCTCCCACCTGCTGATGGCGGGGGCGGCGCGCCTCAACAAGGGGCTCGACCTGGTCGCGGGGATGGCCGGAAACTGGGCGGCACAGGGGAGAAACATCCCCCTTTTGGTGCAGGTCTCCCAAAAGCACGCCGACCGGCACGGCCGTCGCGAGGGGGAGGTTGTGCGCGCCCTTCTTGCCTGCGGCTACCAGGGGTTGAGGGGCGACGACAGCGCTCCCGACAGGGCCGAGTACCTCTCCCGCTTCAAGGGGGCGCTGGTCTTGGCACCCTACGCCCGCGAGCAGTTCGCAAGCCAGGTGAGCGGCATCGTGCTGGACGCGCTTTTGCTCGGCTCCCCGGTGATCGCCACCAGCGGCACCTGGCCCGGAGCCCAGGTGGAGCGCTTCGGCGCCGGCGAGACCATTGCCGAGCGCACGCCGGAGGCGCTCTCCGCGGCCGTCGACCGGGTGCTGGCCGACTGGGACGGCTACAGCGCCAGGGCCTGCGAGGCCGCAAGGACCCTTGCCCAGGAGCATGATCCGGCGCGCCTTTTACGGGTGCTACTGGAGGGAGAGGGGGCGCTGTAGCATTTGCCCACGGTGGGGAAAATCCCCCCTGTCTCCCCTCCCGCCTTCGCGGACCGAAGCGCTACGGCGCGCAGGCCCTCGCAAAGGGGGGAACGTTAGTTCTAGCGCTATGCCTGAACCTTCACAAACGGGGATGAATATAGGTGCTTAAAAAGGAACCGATGAACGCTAAGGTCTCGAACATACTCATCATCAAGCCGGGCGCCATCGGCGACCTATTGCACATGACCCCCGTGATCCGGGCCCTGAAGGGGATCTACCCCGCAGCCTCCATTACCATCATGGTAAGCTCCCGCGTCACCGCGCTTCTTTTCGCGGACAATCCGATGGTGGACGAGGTGGTAATCTTCGACAAGAAGGGGGAGCAGAAGACCTGGGGCGGCGTCTTCAAACTCTGGAAGCGGCTCAGGCCCAAGCGCTTCGACCTGGTGCTCAACTACCAGCGGAGCAACCTGAAGGGTTGGGCGCTGGTGACGGCGGCCATCCCTTGCCGGGTGCTGGTCTACCACAAGACCCGCGGACGGGTGATCCACGCCATCGTCGACCACCTGCGCCCCCTGGCCCGCCTCGGTGTGGACCCGGAGCGGGCCGACCGCTCCCTCGACTTCTTCCCCTCGCAGGCGGATACCGAGTACGCGGAGCGGTTCGTGCGGGAGAACGGCCTGGCAGGCAGGCGCCTGGTCGCCTTCAACCCCGGGACCAGCAGCGAGAACAAGTGCTGGCCCATCGAGCGCTACGCGGAGCTGGGGGACCGGCTGGCTGCGCGCGGCGTGGCCGTGGTGGTGGTCGGGAGCCGGGACGAGGCTCCGCTTGCTGCGGCGATCCGGGCGGGGATGAAGGAGCAGGTGTACGATCTGTGCGGCTGTTCGCTGGGGGAGCTCGCCGCTTTGCTCAAGCACTGCGAGTTCCTGGTCACCGGCGACACCGGCCCCATGCACATAGCGGCCGCGGTCGGCACCAGGAACCTGGCGCTTTACGGCCCGATCAGCCCTGTGAGAAGCGGCCCGGTCGGCGAGGGGCACCGGATAGTCATCCACGACGAACTGGACTGCTGCCCCTGCAACAGCTTCAAGTGCAGCAACAAGGAGTTCAGGCTCTGCATGGAGAAGATAACGGTCGACGAGGCGGATAAGGTAGCGACGGAAATGTTGGCAGTCAAAGAGAGGTGAAATGAAGATGCACGTACAGGAATTGAAACTGGCAGATCTGATCCAGGCGTTCGACCGCCTGATAACCTTCTGGCACAGCGACCCGGCCGATTACAGAAGCGAGCCGGGCGAACTGAACCCTATAGCGCTCGAACTCGGCTGGCGCAACTATTCGCTGTGGCACGAGGAGGACAAGGCGCGCCGCACAGACGTCGACGACAGCATGATCGCCCAGGTGAAGCGCAACATCGACGGCTTCAACCAGCAGAGAAACGACCTGATCGAGAAGCTGGACGAGGCGATCCTCGCCTGGCTCACCCCGAAGGTCGATTTCGATAAGGATCTCCCGATCAACTCGGAGACCCCCGGCTCTATCGTGGACCGCATCTTCATCATGTCGCTCAAGGTCTACCACATGCACGAGGACACCCTGCGCGACGACATCGACGACGCCCACAGAAGCCGCTCCCAGCAAAAGCTCGCCACCCTCAGGGAGCAGCGCGCCGACCTGGAGCAGGCACTGCACCGCCTCCTCGACGATTACCTGGCGGGGAACCGGAAGATGAAGCTGTACCGTCAGTTCAAGATGTACAACGACCCGACCCTGAACCCCGAGCTGTACCGGCAGACAGGCGCCTGAGATGAATAGGGGAAGGAGTCTGTCGTGCGCGTTCTGATCGTCAAGATGTCGGCGCTGGGTGACGTGGTACATGCCCTGCCGGTGCTGGATTACCTGGCCCAAACGGTCAAGGGGGTCGAGATCGACTGGGTGGTGGAAGAGGCTTTCCGGGACATGCTCTCCGGCAACCCGCTGATCTCCCGGCTGCACCTCGCGCGCTTCAAGGCGTGGCGCAAGAAGCCGTTCGCGCTGGCCACGCTTAAAGAGGTGAACGCCCTGGCGAACACGCTCAAGGAGCGCAACTACGACATCGTCTTCGACCTGCAGGGGAACATCAAGAGCGGCATCGTCACCAGGATCACCGGCTGCCCGAGGCGCTACGGCTTCGACCGGGAAGCGGTGCGCGAGAGCCTCAACGTCTACTGCACCACGAACCAGATACCGCTCAGGCGCGCCGACCAGCACGTGAACGACCGGGCGCTGCGGGTGGTGAGCGTCCCCTTCGGCAAGAACTACCAGGGGATGCAGCTTGCCACCGATATCTTCACCCCCCCTGAGGACGATGCGGCCGCCGAGGCGTTCCTGGCGACGCTCTCCGACGGGCTGGTCTTCGTGCTGCATCATGGCACCACCTGGAGCACGAAGCACTGGCACCAGGAAGGGTGGATCTCGCTGGGACAGGAACTTCTGGCACTCTACCCGGAGGCCACCATCCTCCTTTCCTGGAGCGGGGAGACCGAGCACGAGGGGGCCAAGGAGATCGCCGCGGGGATCGGGCGCCAGGTGCGGGTGCTCCCCAAGCTGACCCTGAAGGGATTTGCCGCTCTCTTGAAGAAGGTCGACCTGGTCCTTGGCGGGGACACCGGGCCCATCCACATCGCCGCTGCCGTCGGGACCCCCACGGTCAGCCTGTACCGCGCTACCGACGGTTCCCGCAACGCGCCGCGGGGAGAGCACCGGGCGGTGCAGTCGCCGCTTTCCTGCACCAAGTGCCTGCGCCGCTCCTGCGACCGGGACGACGAGTGCCGCAGGAGCATCGAGGTGAAGGCCATGCTGCAGGCCTGCCAGGAACTCCTGGATGCTGCCGAATCCGTTTCTTGATCCGCTGCGCCCCGGCCTGCAGTTCCGGGTCCAAAACTGGAACTTGGGAACGAGTTGTGGCAGAAGCTTCAGAACGAGGTTGTACCTGTAGCCTGTTCGTTTTTTAATGAAATAAAATCTCTCTAGCACGCATTGGAGGTAGGTATGGCGAAGATACTGGTTACCGGCGCTGCAGGATTTATCGGCTACCACCTTTCGGAGAAGCTCCTCGCCAAGGGGTGCGAGGTGGTCGGCCTGGACAACGTGAACGACTACTACGACGTCACCCTGAAGGAGGGGAGGCTCTCCAGGCTGGAGGGGAAGCCCGGCTTCCGCTTCCTGCGCATGAACCTCGAGGACCGCGAGGGGATCAAGGAGCTCTTCGCCGCCGAGAAGTTCGACAGCGCGGTGAACCTGGCGGCCCAGGCCGGGGTCCGCTACTCGATCCAGAACCCCTACGTCTACATCGACAGCAACCTCTCGGGATTCATCAACATCCTGGAGGGATGCCGCCACAACAAGGTGAAGCACCTGGTCTACGCCTCGTCCTCCTCGGTCTACGGCGCCAACACCTCGATGCCATTTTCGGTACACCACAACGTGGACCATCCCGTCTCGCTCTACGCCGCCACCAAGAAGGCCAACGAGCTGATGGCGCACACCTATTCCAGCCTGTACGGGCTCCCCACCACGGGGCTGCGCTTTTTCACGGTCTATGGACCTTGGGGGCGCCCCGACATGGCGCTCTTTCTCTTCACCAAGGCGATCCTGGAGGGAAAGCCGATCGACGTCTTCAACTACGGGAAGATGCAGCGCGACTTCACCTTCGTGGACGACATCGTTGAAGGCATTAGCCGCGTGATCGACAGCGTCCCCCCGGGCGACCCCGGTTGGAGCGGCGCGAACCCCGACCCCGGGACGAGCTACGCCCCTTACAAGATCTACAACATCGGCAACAACAACCCGGTGGAACTCCTGCGCTTCATCGAGGTGCTGGAAAAGGCCCTGGGCAAGGAGGCGCAGAAGAACCTGCTCCCGATCCAGGCCGGCGACGTCCCGGCTACCTACGCCGACGTAGACGACCTGATGCGGGACGTGGGTTTCAAGCCGGCCACCTCCATCGAGGAAGGTATCGGCAGGTTCGTCGCCTGGTACCGCGAGTTCTACAAGGTCTAAACGGCACAAGTTACTGGGGACCGTCCGGTCCCCGGGGGCGTACAAACCCTGGAACTGCCTCAGGGTAGCGAAACGAAAAAAGCGAAAAGGAAAGCTCGTGAAGAAATACCGTCCGCTCGATTTCTCAGGTGTCAGCACCTATCCCATCGCCACGCGTAAGAACAAGATGAACGTCAAGGACGACTTCGCCCTGCCGGTCAGGCCGGGGATGACCGTCTCGGACCTCTTGGCCGCCATGCCGAACCAGTTGGGCTCCCAGTCCCTGAACCGGGTGATCGATGCCGTGGTCGCGGCGCGTAAGAAGGGGAAACCGGTGGTGATGGCCATGGGCGGCCACGTCATCAAGTGCGGCCTGCAGCCGGTCCTCAAATCCCTGATCGAGGCCGGCATCGTCACCGCCGTGGCGCTCAACGGCGCGGGCTCCATCCACGACTTCGAGATTGCGCTCATAGGCGCCACCAGCGAGGACGTGGGGGCCGTGCTGCACGCGGGGAACTTCGGCATGGCCGAGGAGACCGGAAGCCAGATCAACGAGGCGCTCAAGAAAGGGGTGGCACAGGGGCTTGGCCACGGCGAGTCGCTCGGCCGCATGATCCTCGAGCGCGAGCTACCCTACCGCGAGCAGAGCCTCATGGCCACCTGCGTGAAAAACGGGATCCCGGTCACCGTGCATGTCGCCATCGGCACCGACATCACGCATCAGCACCCCTCCGCCGACGGGGCGATGCTGGGCGCTGCGAGCTTCACCGATTTCCGCACCTTCGCTTCCGTCGTTTCCGAGCTTGGGGATGGCGGGGTCTATCTCAACATCGGGAGCGCGGTGCTCCTGCCCGAGGTCTTTTTGAAGGCGCTCTCCATAGCGCAGAACCTGGGGCATCACGTCGATCACTTCACCACCGCGAACTTCGACATGCAACAGCACTACCGTCCTCTCACCAACGTGGTGAAGCGCCCCACCTCGGGGGAGAGCCGCGGCTACACCGTCACCGGCCATCACGAGATCATGATCCCGCTTCTGGCTGCGGGAATACTGGACAGGTTAAAAGCATAATCAAAGGCTTTCACCACAGAGGAACACAGAGGAACACAGAAGAAAATCAAACCCTTAAAAGCCTGAAACTGGGATGAAGGAGATACAGGGGATAACAGCAAAAGAACAAAAGCTTTGGTTAAACCAGAAGTTGTTTTGGTTTTATCCCTTTTATCCGTTTTTATCCCTGTTAATCGTCTTTGGTTTTGCCTTTCCTCTGTGAACCTCTGTGTACCTCTGTGGTGAGCGCCTTCTAGTTTTTTTGGGAGTTTCTATGGAACGTAGGGAAGTAGAATCCTTTTTCGAACGGGCCGGGTCGATCCGGGCCCTTGTTGTCGGCGACCTGATGCTGGACGAGTACCTCTGGGGACGGGCGGAACGGATCTCGCCGGAGGCCCCGGTGCAGGTGGTCGAGGTGGCGAGCGAAGACCTGCGTCTCGGCGGCGCCGGGAACGTGGTCAACAACCTCGCCGCCCTGGGATGCCAGGTGAGTGTCTGCTCGGTGATAGGAAAGGACGAAAACGGCGCGCTACTGCGCCGCGCCCTGGAGGAGAAGGGTGCGGGGCTGGAAGGCCTCTTCGAGGAAGGTGAGAGAAAGACAAGCAAGAAGACCCGCGTCCTCGCGGCGAACCAGCAGATCGTCAGGATCGACCGGGAGACCAAGTCGTCCATAGGCGCCGCCAGCGAAAACGGGATCATCGATTACCTTACGGCGAGAAGCCGCGACTTCGACGTAATCGTGGTCTCGGATTACCTGAAGGGGGTCCTGACCCCGGCGGTCCTCACGGCGCTTGCCCGCACGGGAAGGGCGCTGGGGATTCCGGTGGTGGTAGACCCCAAGGGGAACGACTACGGCAAGTACCGCGGCGCCACCATACTCACTCCCAACCGCAAGGAGGCCGAAATCGCTTCGGGTGTAGCCATCACGGACCAGGAGTCGCTGCAGCGCGCGGCGGAGGGGCTTCTCTCCTCCCTCGAGCTCGACGCGCTCCTCATCACGCGCAGCGAGGCGGGGATGTCGCTCTTCCCGTCGGCCGGGGAGGCGGTCCACATCCCGACCGTGGCCCGCGAGGTCTTCGACGTGACCGGCGCGGGGGACACGGTGATCTCGGTCCTCTCCCTGGGGCTTGCCTGCGGCCTCTCCATGGCTGACGCTGCCTGGATCGCCAACGTGGCGGCGGGGATCGCGGTCGGAAAACTCGGGACCTCGACGGTCGCGCCGGAGGAGATCGTCGCCGAGGTCGGGCACGGCGCGAAGGACAGCGACTCGAAGATCAAGAACCTGGACGTCCTGTCCCACGCCATTGCCCGCGAGCGCTCGCGCGGCAAGAAGGTGGTCTTCACCAACGGCTGCTTCGACCTTCTGCACGTGGGGCACGTGAAATACCTGCAAAAAGCCAGGGGGCTAGGGGACATTCTGGTGGTCGGCCTCAACACCGACGCCTCGGTCCGCCGCCTCAAGGGGGAGAAACGCCCCCTCATCGAGGAGACGGAGCGGGCCCACATCCTGGCGGCCTTGGACTGCATCGACTACGTGGTGCTCTTCGACGAGGACACCCCCCTCAAGGTGATCGAGGCGCTTGCCCCGGACATCCTGGTTAAAGGGGGCGATTACAGCATAGAAGGGGTGGTCGGGCGCGAGTTGGTGGAGGCACGCGGCGGGCGCGTGGAGCTGATCCAGTTCGTCGACGGCAGGTCCACCAGCCGGATCATCGAGAAGATCCTCTCCTCGTACTGAGAGTCGTGGAAGTGGCTGGATGAGGGACTGCTTGCATCTCGTCAGCGATGCCGTGACGCCTGGGCCTGGGGCCTCGGAGACCGCTGTCGAAAGGTTGCAACCACTGTTTTGCATCCTTTTTCAATCTTTGTGCCAAATTTTCCGACTCGGCCAAAATTGGCTTTACAGTGAAATTCTATGATGCTATACTTTGCAGCGTAATTATGAATAACTTCAATAATATCAAGCGATTTCTCGGTCTGGCAGCCGTCGTCGCATCCCTTTTGGTGGTGGTTACAATTCTGGTAAGGATGGATCACGGAGTGGTGCCGAAGCTGCCGGTCAGGAAGCTTCCGCTGCAGGTGGACATCTCGCTGCAGAAGTTCCACTACACCGAAACCAAACAAGGGGTGAAGCGTTGGGACCTCGCGGCCGAGAAGGCAGAGTACAACAAGACGAAGGACCTTACCTCCCTCACTGGCGTCAAACTCGTGGTAGCCGGGGGTGCTAAGTTCGGAGATCTGGTGGTTACCGCGGACCGGGCGGAATACCATAACGACACCCGAGACGTGGCCTTGACCGGCAACGTGATAGGGGTGAGCAGCAAGGGGGTCCGCTTCTCCGCCTCCAATGTAAGATACCTGGCGTCGCGCTACCTCATGGTGAGCGAGGACCGGGTCCGCTTCAGCGATGGAGGCAATGAGCTGGAAGGGGTAGGGATGGAGTTTCAGACGCAGACACGGAGGTTCAAGTTGAAAAAGGACGTGAGCGCCGTATTCCGGCAGCAGGAGGCCAGGTGATGCGGAGCGTCTTTTGCCAGTTAACGCTTTTGCTGCTGCTAGCTTCGGCTGCCCTGGCTGCGCCGATTAGCGGAAAAGAGCCCTTAAAGGTTAAGTCCGACAACTTAACTGCCGATAACGAGAAGAAGACGGCGACGTTCGAGGGGAAGGTGGTTGCCCACCAGGGCGAACTGACCCTTTACACGGACCGTCTGGTGGTCTCATCCGACGGCGAGGGCAATGAGCTCTCCAAGGTGGAAGCCTTCGGCAACGTCAGGATCCTGCAGGGAAACCGGCAAGCCACGGGTGGGCACGCGGTCTACGACCCGAAGCGGGGGGTGATCCTTTTGGATGGCAACCCCAAGGTCATGGCAGGGGAAGACGTCATCACCGGGAAGGTGATCACCTACTTCATCAACGAACAGAGAAGCGTAGTAACCGGCGGCCCGAAGGAGCGGGTGGAAGCGGTCATTCACCCCGGAGGGAAAAATGTCGGCGCAAAACCGTAGCACCCTCTGCACCAAGGGGCTCGAGAAGGGTTTCAACAAGCGCAAGGTGGTCCGCGGCGTGGACCTCGAGGTGTCGTCGGGAGAGGTAGTGGGGCTTCTGGGGCCCAACGGGGCCGGCAAGACGACGACTTTTTACATGGTCGTGGGGCTTTGCCGCCCTGACCAGGGAGAGGTCATGCTGGACGGCGAACCGATCACGGTGCTCCCCATGTACCAGCGCGCCAGGCGCGGCATCAGCTACCTCCCCCAGGAGCCTTCGGTCTTCAGGCGCCTGAGCGTGCGGGACAACCTGATGGCGGTGCTGGAAACCATGGACCTCGAAGAGGTGAGGCGGAAGGAGCGGGTCGAGGAGCTTCTGGGCGAGTTCCGCATCGAGCACATCGCCGGGAGCAAGGGGTACGCTCTTTCCGGCGGAGAGAGGCGCCGGGTCGAGATAGCCCGGGCGCTCGCGACCGATCCGGCCTTCATCCTCCTGGACGAGCCGTTCGCCGGCATCGACCCCATCGCGGTGATCGACATACAGAGCATCATCACCACCTTGAAGGACAAGGGGCTCGGTGTGCTGATCTCGGATCACAACGTGCGTGAGACGCTGGGGGTCTGCGACAAGGCGTACATCATGAGCGCCGGAGAGGTGCTGGAATGCGGGGACCCGGTCCAGATCTCCCAGAGCAAGAAGGCACGCGAGATCTATCTGGGCGAAAAATTCAGGCTTTGACAGCCGCAACGCTCTTTGTTCTGTCTCCAATTCCTTCGTTTTAAAAAAATAATGCTTCGGCCGTTTTCCAAATCGCCTTCCGCGGTTATAATGAGGATAGGCGCAAGTCATAGCTGAGGCTGACCGGACATCAATAAAACAGTGCAAGCGAAGAACGGCAGCTTGTAACTGTTAAACCGCCGATCTTGAACGAAGAAGCAGAACGTAGAACTTCATTCATTTAGAAAGGAACTGTCGTAGCAGTACACGGATTCAGCGAGGACTTATGGCAATAGAGATGCGCCAGCAGATGAAAATGAGTCAGCAACTGGTGATGACGCCCCAGTTGCAGCAGGCCATCAAGCTCCTCCAGCTTTCCCGGCTGGAGTTGCAGGACGTAGTACGTCAGGAGTTGGAGGAAAACCCCATACTCGACGAGGTTATCGAGCAGGAGGAGATCCGGGAGCCCGAACAGATAGAGCTGCGCGAGAAGGAAGCCGAGCCGGAGGCCGCTGCGAGCGACTTTCAGGAAGTGCGTGCCGGCGAGGAGACGCGCGAGGCTGACTGGGATTCCTACATCGACGGCTACAACTACAGCTCCGGAGAGCAGTACTACGACGACGAGGACCGCCCCTCCTTCGAGAACCTCCTCACCAAGAAATCAACCCTGTTCGACCACCTGATGTGGCAGCTGAGCCTGACCCGCCTCACCGAGCGCGAGATGGCGGCTGGAGCCGAGATCATCGGCAACATCGACGAGGACGGCTACCTGCGCGCCTCCCTTGAGGACGTAGCTTCAGCCTGTGTCCAGGTAGCCCCTTTTCACGAGGAGGTGCTCGAGTGGTCGGGGCTTTCCGCCGACGCCGGCGAGGAAGAGATCGCCGATGCGGCCGGCGGGTTCTCCGCCACGGTGCTGGTGCCGCTCATCGATTCGGTTCTGAAGCGGGTCCAGGAATTCGACCCGGTCGGGGTCGGGGCCCGCGACCTGCGCGAGTGCCTCCTGATCCAGGTGGGGAGCCTCGGCATGGCGGGGAGCCTCGTGGAGTCGCTTTTGCGCGACCACCTGAAGGACCTGGAAAGCCACAAGTACAAGCAGGCCGCCAAGGTGCTGGGGGTGGAGGTGAACGACATCCTCGCCGCCACGAGGATCATCGCGGAACTCGATCCCAAGCCGGGGCGGGTCTTTGGCAGCGACGACGTGCAGTACATCTCGGCCGACATCTTCGTGCACAAGGTTGGCGACGAGTACGTGGTGATGCTGAACGACGAGGGGATGCCCAACCTGAGGATCAACCCCATCTACGCCCCCGAGGCGAAGAGCAGCCGCCCGGTCGACAAGGTGGCCGAGGACTACATCGGCGAGAAGATGCGCTCCGCCCTGTGGCTCATCAAGAGCATCCAGCAGCGCCAGCGCACCATCTTCAAGGTGGCGAAAAGCATCGTTAAGTTCCAGCGCGACTTCCTCGACCGCGGCATAGAGCACCTGCGCCCGCTGGTCTTGAGGGACATCGCCGAGGACATCGGCATGCACGAGTCCACCATCAGCCGCGTCACCACCAACAAGTACATGCAGACCCCCCAGGGGCTCTTCGAGCTGAAGTACTTCTTCAATTCCGGCATCTCGACCGGAGAAGGGGACTTCATCGCCTCCGAGAGCGTGAAGAGCAAGATCAAGGAGCTGGTCGACAACGAGGACCCCAAGCGCCCTTACAGCGACCAGCGCCTGGCAGAGCTCCTCTCTGACCACAACATCGTCATCGCCCGCCGCACCGTCACCAAGTATCGCGAGATGCTCCGGATCGGTTCGTCCTCGGAGCGCAAGAAGCATTTCTAACGCGGGCGCCGCCGGCCGGCGCGTGAGCCGCGTGTATTGACAATAAAGGGAGGTACTTATTATGCAAACAACCGTGACGTTCAGACACATGGAGCCGAGCGACGCTCTCAAGAGCTACGCAGAGGAGAAACTGGAGCGGGTTAAGAAATATATAGACGAGCCGATCGTCGTCCAGGTATTTTTGACCGTCGAGAAGATCCGCCACCTGGCCGAGGTGACCATCACCGCCAAGGGGATCACCATCAAGGCCGCAGAAGAAACCAACGACATGTACGCCTCCATCGACGCCGTCTCGGACAAGATCGAGCGCCAGCTGCGCCGCTTCAAGGAGCGCATCAAGGCCCACAAGCCGGCCCCCGACGCCCGCGAGCGCCAGGTGCAAAAGAGTATCGTAGAGGCCCAGAGCATCGAGGAGGGGGCCCAGGCCCCGGTCATCATCAAGACCAAGAGCTTCTCCATGAAGCCGATGTCTGTCGAGGAAGCCGTGATGCAGATGGAGCTTCTGCACAAGGACTTCCTGGTCTACACCGAGTCCTCCACCGAGAAGATCAACGTGGTGTACCGCAGAAAAGACGGCAACTACGGCCTGATCTCCCCGGAGACCACCTGATAGCCGCAAAGCGGCAATCATCTTGAAAACCGGAGCTGAAAGCTCCCGGTAAAGGATCGGGAGGCGCCCCCCGTGGCGCCTCCCGCCATAACTACGGCCCCTTCTGGGGCTTTTCGCTTGCACGGGGGAAAGGTCGGCGCAATTGACTAGCATGAGCCTCAGCATCAAGGATCTCCTGGAAGACAAGGCCTACGGCCTGGACCTGCAGCTTGTCTGCGGCGAAACCGGTCTGGGCAACCGTCTCTACAGTTCCCGCATCCAGAAACCGGGGCTGGCGCTTACCGGATACACGGAGCACCTGCACCCGGACCGGGTCCAGGTGCTGGGCAACACCGAGATCTCCTACCTGAGCCAGGTCCCCGAGGAAGTGGGGAGCCGGCACATAGAGAAGCTTTGCAGCTATCCCATCGCCTGCTTCATCGTCACCAAGGGGCTCGATCCCCCCGAATTCCTGAAGAAGAGCGCGCATGATGCCGGGATCCCGCTTCTGGGGACGCACCACCAGTCCTCCACCTTCATCTCCCTCATCACCAAGTTCCTGGAGGAGAGCCTCCTTCCCTCGACCCACATCCACGGCGTGCTGGTCGACGTCCTGGGGGTGGGGGTGCTGCTTCTGGGCAAGAGCGGCATAGGCAAGAGCGAGTGCGCCCTCGACCTGGTGATCCGCGGGCACCGGCTGGTCGCCGACGACGTGATCCACATCAAGAAGAAGATGCCGGCGGCTCTCGTCGGGCAGGCGGGCGACTCTATCCAGTACCACATGGAGATCCGGGGCTTAGGCATCATCAACATCAAGGACCTCTACGGCGTCTCCTCCATCCGGGAGAAGAAGATCATCGACATGGTCCTGGAACTCATGGAGTGGGACGCAAACCAGGAGTACGAGCGCCTGGGGATCGACGAACCGGTGAAGACCATCCTGGGGGTCGATCTGCCGCACCTGAAGATCCCGGTGCGCCCCGGTAGAAACCTCACCTCCATCATCGAGGTGGCCGCCAGGAACTTCCTGTTGAAGGGGATGGGGTACCACTCAGCGCGGGAGTTCCACGAAAAGCTCCTGGCCCGCCTGGAATTCCGGCCGCTGGGCAACGAGGTGGAATAGCATGCGCATCGTCATCATAACCGGGCTCTCCGGATCGGGAAAATCGACCGCGGTGCGCGCTCTGGAGGACGAGGGGTTCTTCTGTCTCGACAACCTTCCGGTCTCCCTTGTCACCACCTTCATCGAGCTGGTCGAGCACTCGCGCGAGGACATAAAGGACGTGGCCCTGGTGATGGACATCCGCTCCCGCGACTTCATCAAGGGGTACGACCAGGTATTTCAGGCCATATCGTCGGCCGGGCACAGCGTCAAGATCTTCTACTTCGACGCAACCGACGAGGTGCTGATCCGCCGCTTCTCCGAGACCCGGCGCCGCCACCCGGCGCTGGAGGGGGCCACGGTCCCCGAGGGGATCCGCTTCGAGCGCGACCAGCTGGCGGGTCTAAGACGCATCGCCACTGCCATCATCGACACCTCCGAGATGAACGTGCATCGCCTGAAAGAGCTGGTGATCGGCCTGGTCAAGGGGGGGGAGGGTGTGCTGGAGATGCAGGTGAACCTGCAGTCCTTCGGCTTCCGCTACGGGCTCCCCCTAGAGAGCGACCTGGTCATGGACGTGCGCTTTCTCCCCAACCCGTACTTCGTGGCCACGCTGCGCCCCATGTCCGGCCTGGACCAGGGGGTGCGGGATTACGTCATGGGACACAAGGAAACGGTCGTCTTCCTGGAGCACTTCAGGAACATGCTGGAGCTCTTGCTCCCCAGTTACCGCAGGGAGGGGAAGTCCTACCTCTCTGTTTCCATCGGCTGCACCGGCGGCAGGCACCGCTCGGTTGCCATAGCGGAGGAGCTTTACAACTACTTTCGCCAGAGAAACGTGAACATCAAGATTACACACAGGGACATAGATAAGGGGTTGGGATGATCGGACTGCTTTTGGTAGCGCATGCCGGTGTGGCGAGCGAGCTGTTGGCCGCGGCGGAGATGATAGTGGGCAAGCTGGAGTTAGCCGAGGCTGTGGGGGTGACCCCGGACGCATCGGCCACGGACGTGATGGCCGCCATCAAGGAGGCGGTGGCCCGAGTCTCGGAGGAGGGTGCGATCATCATGACCGACATGTTCGGCGGCACCCCCTCGAATATGAGCATTTCCTTTCTGGAGGAGGGGCGCGTGGAGGTCCTTACCGGCGTCAACCTCCCCATGCTGATCCGTTTCACCCAGGAGCGCGGCCGCTGCAGCGTCGGGGAACTCGCTCTCAAGCTGAAGGAGAGCGCCGTCGAGGGGATCACCGTAGCAGGTGATTACCTGAAGAAATAAAGGTCAACTATGATCCAAGGTGAATTCGTCATACCCAACAAGCTGGGATTGCACGCCAGGGCCTCCGCGCTCCTGGTGAAGACCGCGAGCCGCTTCGCTTCCGAGATCAGGATCGAGCGCGAAGGGGTCGAGGTGAACGGCAAGAGCATCATGGGGATCATGATGCTGGCCGCGGGGAAGGGGAGCACCGTCGTGCTCAAGGTCGAGGGGCTGGACGACGCCGAGGCGTTTGCGGCTATCGGGGAGCTGATCCGTAATGGGTTTGGAGAGGAGTGATTCCAAGGAGCTGAAGGGGATCGGCGCCTCCGCAGGCATCGCCATCGGCCAGGTCCGCATCACGGACCGGCGCCGGGTGTCGGTGACCGAGGTGGTGGTGGCGCACGAGGAGATCCCTGGGGAGGTGGTGCGCTTCGCCAAGGCGATCGAGCGGGCCAAGGGGGAGCTTTGCGCCCTCAAGGACCAGCTCTCCAGCACCCACGGCCCGGAACACCTCTGCGTCATCGACGCGCACCTGATGCTTTTGGACGACACCATGCTGCTGGGGGAGACCACCCAGTACATTGAAAGGCTCGGCATCAACGCGGAAGGGGCGCTGAAAAGGACCCTGACCCGCTTCAAGTCCTTCTTCGAAGGGGTGGACGACGACTACCTGCGCGAGCGCGGCAGCGACGTGGAGACGGTGGTCGAGCGGGTGCTCAGGAACATGGTGGGGCAAAAGCAGGAGTCCATCGCCAAGATCGAGGGGAAGGTGATCGTGGTGGCCCACGACCTCTCCCCGGCGGACATCCTGCAGATCGACAAGGAGAACGTGATCGGCTTCATCACCGATCTCGGGGGGAAGACCTCCCACTCCTCTATCCTCGCGCGCGCCTTCGAGATCCCCGCCGTGGTGGGGCTGGAGCGTGCCACGCTCGAGGTGGCGGACGGCGACACCATCATCGTAGACGGCGCCACCGGCCTGGTGATAGTGAACCCCGGCGTCGAGCAGTTCAGGGACTACCTGCAGAAAAAGCAGCGCTACGAGTACGTTGAAAGGGAACTGCTGAAACTGCGGGACCTGCCGGCGGTGACTCTGGACGGGCACCGGATGCGGCTCAAGGGGAACGTCGAGTTCATCGAGGAAGTGGCCGGCATCCAGCGGCACGGCGGCGAGGGGATCGGCCTGTACCGCACCGAGATGCTCTTTTTCAACCGGAACACCCTTCCCGGCGAGGAGGAGCAGTTCGAGGCATACGCGGCGCTGGTGAAGAAAATGGCCCCGCAGCCGGTGACCATCAGGACGCTGGACATAGGCGGCGACAAGTGCCTCACCGACCTGGATCTGACCGACGAGATGAACCCGGCCTTGGGGGTGAGGGCGATCCGCCTCTCGCTGCGCCAGCCCGATGCATTCAAGGCCCAGCTTAGGGCCATCCTCAGGGCCAGCGCCTTCGGGGAAGTCCGCCTCTTCTTCCCGATGGTCTCCGGGGTGGCCGAGGTGCGCGCCGCCAAGGCGCTACTCGAGGAGGCCAAGGCCGAGTTGCGCGGGCGTCACAGCTTCGACGAGAAGGTCCAGGTCGGCATCATGATCGAGATCCCTTCGGCCGTCGTCATCGCCGACCTTTTGGCTGCGGAGGTCGACTTCTTCAGCGTCGGCACCAACGATCTCATCCAGTACACCCTTGCCATCGACCGCACCAACGAGCACCTCTCCTCTCTTTACGAGCCGCTGCACCCGGCGGTGCTCCGTTCCCTTAAGATGGTGGTGGACGCGGCGCACGGGGCTGGTATCGACGCCTGCATCTGCGGCGAGATGGCGGGCGAGCCGGAATACCTCCCCGTTCTTCTTGGTCTTGGCTTCGACGAGCTCTCCATGAATGCCGTCTCCATCCCGCGCGTCAAGAAAATCCTGCGCCGCTGCAGCATGGAGGAGGCCCGCCAGGTCGCCCTGCGCGCCCTTTCCTTTGCGACGGCGGCCGAAGCGGACGCCTACCTCAAGGGAGAGATAGCGGCGCGCTTCTCCGAGAGCTTCGACTAACCCCCTTTTACTTCGTTTCACCCAGCGCCACGAGCGTGAGCTCCACCCCGAGCGCCAGGTTCTCCCCCGCTACCTTGGAGTTCCGCGCCAGCCGGATCAACTGCGGAACCAGCGCAGGCCTCTTGGCCAGGGTGAGCATGAGCCGCCACGGGCTCAGGTTAAGCTGCGAGTCGCAGATTTCGGCGATGTCGAAGCCCAGTTCCTCCTCTGCCGGGTCGCTCACCCCCCTAAGCGCCACCGCCGCGATCCCGGCTTGTCGAGCCTCCCGGAACACCGCCGCACTCTCCATCTCCAGTACCGGCTGGTCGATCGACCCCGCAAGCCTCTGTGCGAGCTCACGCTTTTTCACCACCCCGGTGGCGGTGATGAAGGAGCCTTGCCTGGGTGAGAGCCCCCCCCCGCGGCAGCTTTCCAGGATAGAGGAGGCAAACTGCAGGGGAGGTGCGGGCGCCTCGGTGAGCGTTCCCCCGGAAAGCGTGAAGATCAGCTCGGCCAGCACCAGGTCGCCCACGGCCAAGCCCGGGAGGACGCCGCCGCAGAACCCGAAGTTGAGGATCACCCGCGGCGAGGCGGTCCGGATCAGGGTTTTGGTGGCTTTAGCCGCATGTTCGGGCCCCATTCCCGATTCCACCAGGACCACCGGGTAGCCGCCGCAATCGAAGCGGTACAGGTTGAACCCCGAGACCTTTTCCCTCCGGCAGCGGCCCACCCGCCGCAAAAGCGGGGCTATCTCCTGGGGCATGGCGGCCACCGCCCCGAGGCACTCTTTCTTCATGGCCAGGCTCCTCTGTTTGGTTTGCGCACTTTAACAGAGCGAGGCTTTTGCCGCAATGTCAAAGGTTGCCGAGGGTTAACTTGACAAACGGGATTCACCGCCTTATAGTCAGGGCTTATTTTTTGGTGTGACTCTGTTAATCTGGAGGGCGAATCATGAAGCCGTTGTTTCTGAACCCGCCGACCTTCGAGGACTTCGACGGGGGGGCCGGTGCGCGCTACCAGGCCTCCCGCGAGGTCACCTCCTTCTGGTTTCCCGGCTGGCTTACCTACCCCGCCGGCATGATCCCCGGAGCCCGGGTGGTGGACGCCCCGGTGCAGCGGCTCGACCTCGATGCCTGCCTGAAGATCGCCCAAGAGTACGACATGGTGGTGATGTACACCTCCACCCCGACCCTCGCCATCGACGTCGAAACCGCGCGTCGGATCAAGGCGCAGAACCCCGCCACGTTAACCGTTTTGACCGGGCCCCACGTGAGCGTCCTCCCCGAGGAGTCGCTGCGCTTTGCCGCCGGCGCTGTCGACATCGTCTGCCGCGGCGAGTTCGACTACTCGACAAAGGAACTTTGCGAAGGGAAGCCCTGGTCAGAGGTGGATGGCATCAGCTTCCTTAAGGAGGGCAAGGTGGTCCACACCAAGGACCGCCCCCCCATCGCCGACCTCGACAGCCTCCCCTTCGCAAGCCAGGTCTACCACCGCGACCTACCCATCGAGGAGTACGTCATCCCGCATTTCCGGCACCCGTACGTCTCCATCTACGCCTCCCGCGGCTGCCCCTCGCGCTGCATCTACTGCCTGTGGCCCCAGACCTTCTCCGGGCGGACCTTGAGGAAGAGGAGCCCGCAGAACGTCTACGAGGAGGTGCGCTGGATCAAGGAGAACCTTCCCCAGGTGAAGGAGATCTCCTTCGACGACGACACCTTCACCGCCGACCGAGAGCATGCCAAGGCAATCGCACGCGCCATCAAGCCGCTCAACGTATCCTGGGTGATCAACGCCCGGGCCAACTGCGACTACGACACGCTCAAGGAACTGCGCGACGCGGGGATGCACCACGTGGTGGTCGGCTACGAGACCGGCAACGAGCAGATCCTAAAGAACATCAAGAAGGGAGTCACCAAGGAGCAGGCGATCGAATTCACCCGCAACTGCCACAAGCTCGGCCTCACCATACACGGCGCCTTCGTCCTGGGTCTTCCCGGCGAGACCAGGGAGACCATCAAGGAGACCATCGCCTACGCCATAGATCTCGACCTCACCTCGATCCAGGTTTCGCTCGCCTCCCCCTATCCCGGCACCGAGTTCTACGACATGGCGCTCAAGGAGGGGTGGATCGCCTCGGACAGCTTCCTGGACGCAAGCGGGCACCAGAAATGCGTCATCAACTACCCCGACCTCTCCAATAAGGAGATCTTCGACGCGGTAGAGCTCTTCTACAACAAGTTCTATTTCCGCCCCCGCTACATCGCCCGCAGCCTCTACAGCATGCTGGTCGACTCCGCCCAGCGCAAGAAGCTCCTCAAGGAGGGGGCGCAGTACCTGAGCTACATGCGAAAGCGCAAGCAGGCCTGTGCCTAGTGGGTCGATGAAAGAGCTAGTGATCAACGCGGACGACTTCGGCCTTTCCAGGGGCGCCAACCACGGCGTCTTCCGGGGCTGGGAGGAAGGGGTATTGACCAGCGCCTCGCTCATGGTCGGCGGCGACACCTTCGAGGAGGCGGCAGCCTACGCCCGGGCCAATCCCGCCCTGCAGGTCGGGCTGCACCTGACCCTGGTGCAGGGAAGCGGCGTGCTGACGCAACACGGCCTGCCTCCCTTGACCGACGCGAGTGGCTACTTCGGCGACGACCCGGTGCTGGCAGGGATGCGATTTTTCTTCCTGAAGCCTTTGAGAAAGAAGCTGCACCTGGAGATCGAGGCGCAGATCACGAAGTGCCTGGACGCGGGGGTGGACCTCTCCCACATCGACGGGCACTTGAGCATCCACATGCACCCGGTGGTGTTCGACATCCTCTGCGAGCTGATGCCGCGCTACGGCATCAAAAGCTTCCGGCTCACCAGGGAGAACCTCGCCGCAAACCTAGCCCAGGACCGCAAAAGGATCTTCGGCAAGTGCGCAGACGCCTTCATCTTCGCCTCGCTCGCCAGGCGCTGCCGTCCCATGCTGGACCGGCTCGGGATCCGCTACGCTGCCGAGGTGAAGGGGCTGCTCAACTCGGGGCGGATGACGGAGCAGTATCTCTTGCGGGCGCTGGAAAGCGTGGGGGAAGGTCTCACCGAGATCTACTTCCATCCCGGCAGCCGTCCCTGCCCGACTCTGGAGCGCCGGATGCCGGATTACCTGCACGACCAGGAACTGGCCGCCTTGACCAGCGCGAACACGCGGCAGAAGCTGGCCCAGCTGGGAATCCGGCTCAGAAACTACCGCGGAGAGGAAAAGACATATGCTTAAAACCGTTGTGGTCATGCTGATGGCGGTCACCGCCGGAACCATCGGGGACCTGCTGCTTGCCAGCGGCATGAAGGAGTTGGGGGATCTCTCCACCATGAATCTCAGGGGGATACTGAAGGTCTCCCAGCAGGCTCTGACCACGCCGAAACTGGTGCTGGGAACCGCGATGCTCGCCGTCTTCTTCTTCCTGTGGCTCGCCGTGCTCTCCTGGGAGGACCTCTCCGTCGCGCTGCCGATGCAGGCGCTAAACTACATACTGGTCGCCTTTTTGTCTCAGTACTTCCTGCACGAGATAGTCAGCCCTCTGCGCTGGGCCGGGACGGTTCTCGTAGCGGTGGGCGTTATAATGATAACCAAGAGCTCAGGCGCCTGATCTTCTAATCGCGTCGGTTGCGGTAGAAGGGCCGGCAGCGGCTGGCTGTGTAACATTAGATAAAACCTAGGCTTTTTCACTTGAAAAAAAATTCCAAGTGGAGATAAGCTGTAGCCATGAAAACTTCCATTCTCATTATACTCGCCGCATTGCTCATCCCTCTGCACGCTTTTCCCGCCACGGCCTTCAGCAACAACGAGAAGCTGGTCTACGACGTAAGCTGGACCGGCGTGAAGGCCGCGACCTCAGTGCACGAGGTATCCACCAAGGGAAACGAGATGCACATCGTTTCCACCACCCGCTCCAATTCCTGGATCGACTCTTTCTTCAAGGTAGACGACCGTGCCGAGTCGGTCATCACGCGCGGCAGCGGGGACCGCTTCGGAACCCCCAAGTACTCCCGCAACAAGATCCAGGAGGGTAGGCACCGCAGGCTGAAGGAGGCCTTCTTCGATCCGCAGGAGCTGAAAGTGGAGTCGCGCAACCTCCTGGAGAAGTCGAAGCGTGTGGACAAGATCAGCACCAACACCTTCGATTCCCTTTCCTGCGTCTACTACGTCAGGACCCTGGAGCTCATCCCGGGGAGGTCGGTTTATGTCGACATCTACGATTTCAACAGGCTTTGGAGCACAGAGGTGAAGGTGCTCAGGCGCGAGGAGGTCAGCACTCCGCTCGGGAGGTTCAAGACCATCGTGGTGAAGCCGCTGATGAAGGCGGAAGGGTATTTCTCCCGCACCGGCGACGTCACCGTCTGGCTCACCGACGATTCGCTGCGCATTCCGGTGAAGATGACCACCAAGGTGAAGATCGGCAAGATCACCGCCACCATTGCCGGAGGGAGTTACTGGCCCACAGCCGGCGACCGCACCGCCAGCAACTAGCAGCAGCGCCGGGCATCGCACGGAAAATAGAAGGGGCCGGCAAGGCAGCTTAAAGCTGACCCGCCGGCCCCTTTTCATTGAGCCGTTATCAAGGCGTTCCCCCGCTTTGAAGGGAAAGTTCAAGGTTTCGTTGTCAATTGTCCATCGTCAATTGTCAATTGCCTCTCTAGAATTCCGCGTGTCTCGGCGTCCTCGGGAAAGGTATCACGTCCCTGATGTTCTCCATCCCGGTCAGGTACATGATCAGCCTCTCGAACCCGAGGCCGAATCCCGCGTGCGGGGTAGAGCCCCAACGCCGGGTGTCCAGGTACCAGGAAAGCGACTCCGGCTCGATCCCGACCTCCATCATCCGCGCGATCAGCGGCTCCAGCCGCTCCTCGCGCTGGCTCCCGCCGATGATCTCCCCCACCTTGGGGACCAGGAGGTCCATTGCGGCGACGGTCCTGCCGTCGTCGTTGAGCCTCATGTAAAAAGCCTTGATGTCCTTGGGGTAGTTCATTATGAAGACCGGCCCGCCGACCACCTGCTCGGTCAGGTAGCGTTCGTGTTCGGACTGCAGGTCGAGCCCCCATTCAACGGGGAACTGGAAGGAGACCGGCGCCTTCTTGAGCCGCTCGATCGCCTCGCCGTAATCCATCCGCGCAAAGGAGGCCCGCGCCACCCCCTCTATCCTTTCTATGAGTCCCTTGTCGATCTGCGCGTTGAAGAACCTCATGTCCTCGTCGCAGTTGTCCAGCGCGAAGCGGCAGAGCCTTTTCAAAAAGGCCTCGGCCAGGTCGGCGTCGTCGGAGAGGTCGGCGAACGCCATCTCCGGCTCGATCATCCAGAACTCGGCGGCGTGGCGCGCCGTGTTCGAGTTTTCCGCCCGGAAGGTGGGGCCGAAGGTATAGATGTCGGAGAAGGCCTGGGCGAAGAGCTCTCCTTCCAATTGGCCGCTCACGGTGAGCCCGGTGGCCCTGGCGAAGAAGTCCTCTCCGAAGTCGATCTCCCCCTCGACCCTGGGCGGGTTGTCCAGGTCGAGCGTGGTGACGCGGAAAAGCTCGCCCGCCCCCTCGCAGTCGTTTGCGGTGATGATGGGTGTGTGCACGTAGAGAAAGTCGCGCTCGGCGAAGAATCGGTGCACCTCCTGGGCCAGCGCCGAACGGACCCGGAACACGGCGCCGAAGGTGTTGCTGCGCATCCTCATGTGCGCGATGGTGCGCAGGTACTCGAAGCTGTGCCGTTTTTTCTGCATCGGGTATTCCTGGTCCGCAGCACCCACCACCTCCACCGAGAGCGCCTTGAGTTCCAGTTCCTGCCCGGCGGCGGGCGACTCCTGCAGCACGCCGGTGACTGCGACCGCGCTCCCGGTTCCAAGCGCCGAGACCTCGGCGTAGTTCTCAAGGTCCGGCTCGGCGACCACCTGTATCCCCGCCAGCGTGGAGCCGTCGTTCAGGGAGATGAAGGTTACCCCCTTGCCGGTCCGCACCGTTCTCGCCCACCCCTTGAGCAGTAAAGTCTCGCCCGGCCGTCCCTCGCTCAGTGCCTGTTTTACCCTGGTTCTCGCTGTCATGTGAGCCGCTCCGCTGGTAGATTTTAATGCACCATTTATAGCATAGAGGTCAGGCCACGGCAAAAGCATAGTTGACAATCCCCCCGGGGTTCGTATAGGTTTGCTCCCTATGATGAAGACATTGTTCGTCCTATTACTCTGCCTGTTCCTCCAGGCGCCGGCGGCCTTCGGCAAGGAGGCTTTCGGCGGCGTCGGCATCGACGGCGTCCCCAGGGCAGACGGCACCATCGTGGTGAGACAGCTGGTCGCGGGAGGTCCGGCGCATCTGGCCGGAATCAAGGCGGGGGACGTGATCACCCAGGTGGACGGAACGCCGACTCAGGGGAGCGACTTCAAGTTCATCGTGGAGCGCAGGCTGCGCGGGCGGGCCGGGACCCCCGTGCTCATTCTGGTGCGGCGGCCGGGAAACCCGAAGACGCTCAGTTTCAACCTGGTGCGGCGGCAGTTGAAAATCGGCGGTGCCGGGAAAAAAGTTAACCAAAAGGGGGAGTGACATGCGGAGATTCATGACTTTAGCAGCGGCGTTTTTCCTTATGCTTCCGCTTTCGGGCCTGGCCGCGGAGCAGATGCCGCAGAGCCCGCTGGGGCAGCACGCCCCGGCACAGAAGAAGTACCCGAAGATAGTGCTCTTCTCGACCTCGTGGTGCCCGCACTGCAAGGCCGCAAAGGAGTTCTTCACCCGCAACGACATCCCCTTCATCAACCGCGACGTGGAACTGGACAGCGAGGCGATGGAGCTGCTGACCGGGAAGTACAAAAGCCAGGGAGTGCCGGTGATCGTGATCGGGGATGATGCCCAGGTGCTGAAGGGGTTCGACGAGGGGCGGGTGCAAAAGGCGCTGGATCAATTCAGGAAGAAGTAGGAAAGGGCAGATAGACGATTCAGACCAAGGGAGGGCGCGATGCTCTCCCTTTTTTTATTCCTGCAGTTCGGCCTCCTCGTCCATGATCTCCAATAGGACCTCCACCAGCCGCGGCGCCAGGTGTTTTCCCTTCATCTCGGTCATGGTCCAGATGGTCTCCTCGCGGGTGAACCCCTTGCGGTAGGGGCGGTCCATGGTCA
Organism: Citrifermentans bremense; assembly: GCF_014218275.1. NCBI lineage: Bacteria > Pseudomonadati > Thermodesulfobacteriota > Desulfuromonadia > Geobacterales > Geobacteraceae > Citrifermentans > Citrifermentans bremense. Next base: position 3,743,035 of record NZ_AP023213.1, on the reverse strand, counting down.
GCGCGTCGCAGATGTCGGCGGTGGCGACAATCTGCGCCTCGATCGGGATCCGGTCCCCGTCCAGCTTATGGGGGTACCCATTGCCGTCGAAGCGCTCATGGTGATAAAGGACTATGTTCTGCACGGTCTTCGACAGGTTCGCCTTGCGCACCACCTCGCATCCCCATTCCGGGTGCTTCATCACGACCTTGAACTCCTCGTCGGTCAGGCCGCGCTCCGCGTTCAGGATCGCCTCAGGGACCCCTATCTTGCCGCAGTCGTGCAGCCAACTGCCGTACCTGATCTCCTGCTTTATATCCTCGGTCACCCCCAGGCGTTCCGCTATCTTCATCGCGAGGGTGGCGACCCGGTCGCAGTGCCCCTTGGTGGAGGAGTCCTTCAGCTCTATGGTCTGCGCCAGCGAGTGCAGGATGAATTCGTCCTCGCGCTTTAGCGATTGCAGCACCCGATACCTGCGGATCCCGTCCTTCACCGCGCGCAGCATGTCCGCCTTTTTCCACGGCTTGAGCACGAAGCGGAAGACCTCGCCGCTGTTTATGGCGGCCAGGGTGGTGGAGAGGTCGGCGCTCCCGGTCATCATGATTTTCACCGTGTGCGGCGAGACCTCCTTGATCTTCGACAGAAGCTCTATTCCCCGCATCCCTGGCATCTCGTTGTCAGAGATGACCACGGCTACATTCTGCTCCTCCACGATCTGCAGCGCCTCCAGGGCGGAAGCGGCAGTCAGGACGTTGAGCCCCCTGTTATCGAAGACCCCTCTGGTATAGGCGAGGTAGCTTTTTTCGTCGTCGACGAAAAGGATCGTATCTCGTTCTTGTCTGTCGTTGGGCATAGGTTCATCTCCGGCTGGGCGCAGCTTTGAAGGAGTGCGCCTGGTACTTATCGGCAGAAGTTCCCATTAGAAAAGAAAAAAATGTGCGGCTGCGGCAACTATTCTAATTGCCGAGCTGAGGGCGCGCTGCGCGCCGCTTGACACGCTAGGCAAGAGCGGTACCATGCAACGGGGTAGTTCAATTAAAAAGACGCGCAGCTATCTTTCTTAATTTCCCGATACACCGTTCGCGGGAGAGCTGGCCAAAGGGGGAAACCATGCTGATCACCAAGACCTGGTACACGATTGCTGAAGCGGCGGAGAAGTTCGGGGTGGAAGAGGAGCGGCTCAGGGTGTGGATCGACGAGGGGGTGATCCGGACCGAGGAGGAAAGCGGGGTCGTCCGGATGAACGGGGACGATCTGGAGCTTAAAATCGAGGAACTGACCGGGATATAGCTGTACACGACGGAAAATGCCCTGCTGGCCCTTAAGCTCATGACCGTGCTGCCGATATAGTTACCTGTGCCGACCACGCAGGGGGCAAAGGTAACCACGGGCAGATCTCTCACGGTGCTGCTTGATCCTACCTTCTGTCCAATGAACCCGGATGCTTGATGTCGCATCGGGACGCTCCTGCACGATTTCGGTAAGGTACCCGTCTCGCCCACCACTCATTGCCTGGCCGTAGATTATGGGAAATTACAGGAGCCGCCCCGCTCTGAAAAATACCAAGCATCAGTTGTCAATTGTCAATCGTCAGTTGTCAATTGGTCTCAGGAGGTTGCCTTGAGCAGCATCACTTTCGAAGAGATCATGTTCACCATCATGTCCGCCACGCAGGATACCTTCAAAAGCTACATGAACACGGACATCTTCGCCGGCAAGGTGGAGAAGAAGATAAACCCGCTGCACAGCGACGTGGTCGGCATCGTCGGGGTTGCCGGAGACCGTGTCGGCTACATCCTTTTCGCCACCGAAAAAGGACCGGCCGAGCAGATAGCGAAGCAGCTCCTTATGATGGACGAGGCGGACGACGAAGCGATCAACGACGCGGTTGGGGAGGTGGTCAACAACATCGCCGGCGTGTTCAAGACCAAGTACCATGAGCAGTACGGAAGCGTGGCCCTGGGGCTTCCCCTGGTACTCTCGGGACGCCTGAGGCCGATCACCGACCCCCCCGAACAGTCCGCGGCCGACGGCAGCATGGTGGTCCAGTGCAAGGGGGTCACCATCCCCTTCACCACCATGGACGGGAGACTGACCTTCCGGGTCATGGTCTACATGTAAAAGACAGGGGCTAAGGGCTAGGGGCTGGAAAGCCTCTAGGTCACCGGCCTCCGGGTTTCAAGCGCTCCCCCCCTCCGCTGATCCTCCAACTAAAAAGCCCCCGTTGCCGAAATGGCAACGGGGGCTTTTCTTTTTTCTGCTTGGCCTTGCGGGCCGTAGCGCCAGGCGCTAAGGCATCCTAGATGCCGAGCTGTTTGAAGAAGTCGTTCCCCTTGTCGTCCACCAGGATGAACGCCGGGAAGTCGACCACCTCTATCTTCCAGACCGCCTCCATGCCAAGTTCGGGGAAGTCGATGCACTCGACCTTCTTGATGTTCTCCTCGGCGAGGATCGCTGCGGGGCCGCCGATGGAGCCGAGGTAGAAGCCGCCGTGCTTCTTGCAGGCGTCGGTGACCTGCTGGGAGCGGTTACCCTTGGCGATCATGATCATGGAGCCGCCGTTTGCCTGCAGCAGGTCGACGTAGGAGTCCATGCGGCCGGCGGTGGTGGGGCCGAAGGAGCCGGAGGGCTTCCCTTTCGGGGTCTTGGCCGGGCCCGCGTAGTAGATAGGGTGGTTCTTCAGGTACTCGGGAAGCGGCTTGCCGGAGTCCAGGATCTCCTTGAACTTGGCGTGAGCGATGTCGCGGCCGACCACGATGGTTCCGGAGAGGAGCAGCGGGGTGGAGACCGGGTGCTTGGTCAGCTCGGCCAGCACGTCCTTGAGCGGCTGGTTCAGGTTGATCTTGACGCCGTGCTCGTGCTTGCCGCGGTAGCGCTCGGGGATCAGGCGGCCCGGGTTGTCGTCCATCTGCTCGACCCAGATCCCTTCCTTGTTGATCTTCGCCTTGATGTTGCGGTCCGCGGAGCAGGATACCCCCATGCCGACCGGGCAGGAGGCACCGTGGCGCGGCAGGCGGATGATGCGCACATCGTGGGCGAAGTATTTGCCGCCGAACTGGGCCCCGATGCCGCTCTTCTGGGCCTCCTCGAGGAGCTTCGCCTCGAGCTCGACGTCGCGGAACGCCTGGCCGCCGTCGTTGCCGGAGGTGGGAAGCGCGTCGAGGTACTTGGCGGACGCGAGCTTCACTGTCTTCAGGCACGCTTCGGCGGAAGTGCCGCCGATGGCGAAGGCCAGGTGGTACGGCGGGCAGGCCGCGGTCCCCAGGGTCTTCATCTTGGCAACCAGGAACTTGATCAGGCTGTCAGGGTTAAGGAGCGCCTTGGTCTCCTGGTAGAGGTAGGTCTTGTTGGCGGAGCCGCCCCCCTTGGCCATGAAGAGGAACTTGTACTCCGCACCCTTGGTGGCGTAGACGTCGATCTGCGCCGGGAGGTTGGTCCCGGTGTTGATCTCCTTGTACATGTCGAGCGCCACGGTCTGGGAGTAGCGCAGGTTCTCCTCGGTGTAGGTCTTGTAGACCCCCTTGGAGAGGTACTCCTCGTCGTTGACGCCGGTCCAGACCTGCTGCCCTTTCTTGCCCATGACGATGGCGGTGCCGGTGTCCTGGCAGATGGGGAGTTCGAGCTTCGCTGCGACCTCGGCGTTTCTCAGGAAGGCGAGGGCGACGCCCTTGTCGTTCTGGGACGCTTCCGGGTCTGCAAGGATCTTAGCCACCTGCTCGTTGTGCTCCGGGCGCAGCATGAAGGAGAGGTCCTTCATCGCGGTGTTGGCCGCTATGGTGAGCGCCTCGGGCGCCACCTTGAGGATCTCCTGCCCCTCGAAGCTGGCCACCGACACGTACTGCTTGGAATCCGGGATCAGGCGGTACTTGGTGCTGTCCGGTCCGAGCGGGAAGGCTTCCTGGTACTTGAACTCTGGAGTTGCCATCGATTCTCTTCTCCTTTTGCTGGGATGATGGTGACAATCTGCTCTATCGGCTCCTGCCGGGACTGAAGGCAGGATAATTTGTATACAGTATCCCGGAATATATTGCAAAAGGCTCACTTTGTCGAGAGAGAATTGAAGCGGATCGCGCCTCTGGAACAGAAAAGCCCCCTGCCGCTGCCAAGAAAGCGCAGGCCACTCCCGCCCAGTACACCGACCTTATCATGAGATTCTCCTCGACGACCACATGACGGAGCCGGCGCAGGGGCGACCAAGGAGCTGCGCCGCCACCAGACTCAGCTCCTGCGTTATTGCAGCTTAGTGCACCGTCTTCTCCCGGACCATGCGGCCGAGCATCTGGCGCAGCTCGTCTTCCTCAACGAAACTGAAAAGCTCGCTCCTACTTCCGAAAGCGACCTCGACGCTCCCGCGTCTTTTTTTCAGGGTGACGTCCACCTCATGGACTCCGTTGCCGAGAAGGCCGTAGTAGACCTGGTCCAGCCCGTTGCGGCTACGGAGAGCCTCTTTGCCCCTCATCTCGAAATACACTGCCTGGTCCAGCGCGTCGTTGGTAAGGTAGATCATGGTGCACCTCCTCGTTTTTCTACATGAAACCACGGGGCGGTGACAGATTAAGTCGCACAGGGGGGGAGGGGCACAGCGCGGGGGGAAAGGGTTGACAATTGCGCGCCACGATTGTACGGATGATTTCCAGGATCAAATCGTCGGGGGGGAGGGGCGGCTATGGATGGAGATCGCATCAAGTGGGACCGGCGTTACCGCGAGGTTGAGCGCTTCTTCTCTCTCGGGCCCTCCAAGTTTCTCGCCGACTCCCTGGTGAGGGTACTGTCACTGGTCCCGGGGAGGAAGGCGCTGGATCTTGCCTGCGGTGAAGGGCGCAACAGCATCTACCTGGCGCAGCAGGGGTTCGAGGTGAGCGGCGTTGACATTTCACCGGTGGGGCTGGAACGGGGGAGGAGGAGGGCGGCCGATCTAGGGGTTTCCGTACGGTTTGTCGAGGCGGACTTGGACGACTGGCGCCCGCAGGGAAGCTACGACCTGATCCTCAACTTCAACTTCCTGATGCGGGGGTTGCTCCCGTCGCTGGTCGACTCTCTTTCGCCGGGAGGAGTGGTGCTGATGGAGACGATACTGGACGCGCCCAGCCTGCAGGGGGAGCATCGGAAGGAATACCTGCTGCAACCCGGAGAGTTGGGGACCATCTTCGCTGCGTTCGACGGGAGGGTGCTGCTTCTGGAAGAGGACGCCTGTCTCGAGACGCCGGTTGCGCGGGTGCTGTTTCAAAAACAAAAAAAAGGTTGAGGCGAGCGGCACTGCTCTCGACCTCAACCTCGATCTATTCTTACTTCTTCGTGCCGACGTAGACGGTGGCGATGCCGCCGGTCAGGTCGAAGTGCCGCACGTCCTTGAACCCCACCTGTGTCATCATCCCCTTGAACACCTCCCTTGGAGGAAACTCCAGGACGGAATCCGGCAGGTACTGGTAGGCGCTGAACCTGGAGAAGGCGCCGCCGATCTTGGGGAGCACCTTCAGGAAGTAGAAATGGTACAGGTCCTTGAAGATGGGGAGAGTAGGGGTTGAGAACTCAAGGATGACGATCTTTCCCTCCTCCTTGAGCACCCGGTGCATCTCGGTGAGACCCTTGATCCGGTCCACCACGTTCCTGATGCCGAAGGATATGGTGGCAGCGTCGAAGCTCCCGTCCTCGAAAGGGATCTCTTCGCAGGGCGCCACCTGCAGGGTGATCCGGCCGGAGTGGCGCGATCCCTCAACCTTCACCTTCCCCAAATCTATCATCTCGGGGGTGAAGTCGATGCCGACGATGCTGACGGAGGCAGGGGTCTGGGAGGCGATTTCCAGCGCCACGTCCCCGGTGCCGGTGGCGACGTCGAGCACGCGCCCGGGTCCCTTGACCCCGATCTGCTTTACCGCGAAGCGGCGCCAGCGGCGGTCAATCCCCAGGGAAAGAAGCCTGTTCAAAAGATCGTAGCGCGGGGCGATGCTCCCGAACATGGCGCGGATACGTTCACCCTTTTCCGACAATGCGTACATATTTTCCTACCTTTTTGGCGCGTGAAATGCTATAAATTTTAACCTCTTCCCGTGGTGGAAAGGGTTGGCAAGCCTTGATTTTTAACATAAAGCGCCCCCTCTTGCCAGCAAAAAGCGGTCCCGCCTCTTCCGGTTCACTTCAAAACGGGTGGTGAAGAACCGGCGGCGGCGCTGCTCACTCTCCGGCGTCATCTCCTCAAGGAGGAAACTGTTGCTCCCGCAATTCCGGCCCCAGGACATCGCAGACATCCTCATCATGACCTTCCTGGTCTACCAGCTTTACAGCTGGTTCAAGAACTCCAAGGCGCTCCAGGTCGTCCTGGGACTGCTCTTTCTTGGGGTGATCTACTTCATCACCAAGAACCTCGGGCTCTTCATGACCAGCTGGATCCTGCAGGAACTGGGAACCGTGCTGCTGGTGCTCTTGATCGTGGTGTTCCAGGCGGAGATCCGCCAGGCCCTCTACCGGTTCAGCCTGTTGCGCAACTTCTTCGACCGCGAGGAGAACACGCTGCGCATCGACCTCATGGAGTTCTCGGCAACCGTCTTCTCCCTGGCCTCCCAGCGCATCGGCGCGCTGGTCGTCTTCCAGCGCGAGGAGCTTTTGGACGACCACATCCTGCACGGCGTTCCCCTGGATTCCCTGGTGAGCGGTTCGTTGATCAGCAGCATCTTCATCCCCACTTCGCCGCTGCATGACGGAGCGGTGCTGATCAAGGACGGCAGGGTCTCGCTTGCCTCCTGCCATCTGCCGCTTTCGGTGAGCGCAGAGGTGCCGCAGCACCTGGGGACGAGACACAGGGCAGCACTCGGCTTGTCGGAGCGCTCCGACGCCGCCATCGTGGTGGTTTCCGAGGAGCGTGGGGAGGTCTCCCTTTCCATAGGGGGCGAATTGCAGCCGGTCGCCTCCGCCGCGGAACTTCACGAGAAACTCACCTCCCTGCTGCAGCCCCTCTCCCCGGAAGAGCAGAGGGTGGGGCTCAGGTCGCGGCTCTTCTCCAACCTCTGGCCCAAGGTGGCGATCCTCTGCACGGTGGTTATCTGCTGGCTGCTGATCACCTTCCGCCAGGGTGAGATCCTGACCATAACTGCACCGGTCACCTTCCATAACCTCCCCGACACGCTCACCTTGACCCGCAGCTACCCGGACCAGGTCGACCTGCAGCTCAAGTCGTTTTCGAACCTCGTCTCGCCCAAACAGCTCGACATCGTGGTGGACCTCGACCTTTCCAAGGTGAAGGAAGGGAACAACAGCATCCAGATCAGCAAGGAGCAGATCAAGCTTCCCCCGGGGGTCGTAGTGGTGAACATGGACCGCTCCCTCATCCGCGTCACGGCGGAGCGCAAGCCCTTGAAGGAGGAAAACCGCCGGCGCTAACCGCCTGATTTTACAAACCATTTAAAAAATATTTCTTAGCAATACGATCAATTGGTTGACATCAGGCAACTTTTGTTATATAAACTTTGGCGCCTGCGGTATTTTTTAAAACAATGAAGGAGGATTCATGATAAAATGCGTCAAGCTAATCGCCTTATGCCTTCTCATGCTCTCCGTCCCTTCGCTCTCCTTCGCTGCCAAGACCCACCGCGTTAAAAAGCATGAAACCCTATATTCCCTCGCCAAAAAATATCACGTCACCGTCGAAGAACTGAAAGCGGCGAACAACCTGGTTGGCAACAGCGTGAAGCCGCGCGTCGTCCTGGTCATTCCCGCGCGCTCGGTTTCCGAGGGAAAAAACGAGGCCGCATCGAGTGCGGTTTACAAGGTGAAGAAAAGCGAAACCCTTTCCCGCATCGCCAAGAAGACCGGCGTCTCCGTAGCTGAGCTGAAGCGTCTGAACGGTCTGCGCGGCAGCAAGGTCAAAGCCGGAAAGGTGCTGGTGCTCAAGGAGAGCGAACCCGCCGAGGAACCGAAGGTCAAGGTGGTTAAAAAGCTGCAACTGCGTCACGGCGACCTTTTTAACGAGAAGGATTACGAGCAGAGCCTGCAGGAATTGACCGCGCTCGAACCTGAGCAGCAGGTCGACCTCGCCAAGAACGCAGAGCTCAAGGTGGACAACCTGAAGGAGTTGAAGAAATCGGCCTACGGTTTCCTGGGGACCCGCTACCGCTTCGGCGGGAGTTCCCGCTCCGGCATCGACTGCTCAAGCTTCGTGCAGCACGTGTTCCGAGACCTGGAGGTCGCCTTGCCGCGCACAGCCCGCGAGCAGTTCGAGGTGGGGAACGCGGTGGCGCCCGGGGACCTGCAGAAGGGGGATCTCATCTTCTTCGCCACCTACGCCTCCTATCCGTCACACGTAGGGATCTACCTGGGCAACAACAAGATGATCCACGCCTCCTCGCGCGACCGCCGGGTGGTCATATCCTCGCTCAACACCTCATACTACCGTTCACGCTTCCTCGGCGCCAAACGGATCGCCAAGGTCAATCCTGACGTGTTCAAGCTGGACGACCTGATCCTCGGGGTCGAGGAGGAGAACCCGGAGGAGATGCTGGAAAACGACGCGCTCGGTCTGACCAGCAGCAACTAGCAGAGAAGAAACAACGAACTTCCGAATCCGGCCCTCTGGGCCGGATTTTTTTATGGGTGCAGATTGAAGATCGTCCTTGCCTACAAATGCCATCCCGAAGGCGCTGAAGACCCTTTCACCTCCCTGCTGCCGGCAGGGCTCCTCTCCCTGCACGCCGTGCTGCTTCAGGCGGGTCACCAGGTGACACTTGCGAACCTCTCCGGTTCCAGCTGGCGCGAGGTGAGGGCGCTTCTGACGCGACTGCGCCCCGACATCCTCGGTGTGTCGCAGTTCACCCACAACCGGGTTGAGTCGCTGCGCCTGGCCTCCCTCGCCAAGGAACTCGACCCGCGCTGCCTGGTGGTGCTAGGGGGGCCGCACGCGACCCACTGCTGGCGTGAGCTTTTGGCGGGGCACCCCGAGGTCGACCTGGTGGTGCTCGGCGAGGGGGAGGTGACGCTTTGCGAGCTGGCGCAGGCCAAGGCCGAGGGAAGCTCCTTTGGCCAGGTGGCGGGGCTTGCCTACCGCACCGACGGCAAAGCCTGCCTGAGCGCGCCCAGGGCTCCCATCGCCGACCTGGACCTCCTCCCTCTTCCCGGAGAGGCTGAAGGCGACAGCGTAGGCGTCGACTTTCGGCGCCAGCTTGAGTTCGTGATCACCTCCCGCGGTTGCCCGGCCAGCTGCCTCTTCTGCTCCTCGCCCCTGTTCTGGGGGCGCGGGGTCCGCTTCCGGTCGCCGGAAGCGGTGGTGCGGGAGATCCGCATGCTCAAGGAGCGCTACGGCCTGATCTACTTCTCCTTCCGCGACGACACCTTCACCGCCAACCGGGGCCGGGTGCTGGAGATCTGCCGCCTGCTCCGGGAGGAGCGGCTTCACGTCATGTGGAACTGCCAGTCCCGGGTGAATGCGGTGGACGAGGAGATGCTGGTCGCCATGAAAAAGGCCGGCTGCGAGTGCATCCAGTTCGGGGTCGAATCGGGCTCTCCGCAGATGCTGAAGGCGTTGGGGAAGAGGATCCTCCCTCCCGAGGTGGAGCGGGCCGCGGCGGCGGTGCGGCGCGCTGGGATCAACCTGTCGGTCTACCTGATCACGGGGATTCCGGGGGAAGGGGAGGAGGACCTGCGGCAGACGGTGCAACTCATCGAGAGCATCCGCCCGCACGATGGGCAGGTTTCCCCGCTGGTCTACTACCCGGGAACGGAGCTTTTGGCCCGTGCGGTGCGGGAAGAGGGGGTGCCGTCAGACCTCTTCGAGGAAGAGCGCGGCGAGGGGTTCCTGGTGCGTCGCGACCCGTTCGTGGAGCGGTCGCGCCAGGCGATGCTGAAGGCGCTGGAGAAGGCCGGGCGCAAGGCGGTCTTCACCCAGGCGGCCTATGCGGCGCAGCGCGCCCTTTTGGGGTACTGCTTCGTCACCGAGATGCTCTGCGCCGAATCCCTGGAGCAGCAGGGGGACTGGGAGGGGGCGCTCCGGCTGTACCGTGGCATGGTGAAGGCCGAGCCGGACAACCCCTGGGGTTGGCTCCAGCTCGGGGGATTGCAGGCGCGCCTGGGTGACCTGAAGGGGGCCGCCCGATCCTATCAGAAGGTGCTGCAACTGGTGCCGCGGCACCTCCCTGCGCTGCTGGCGTTGGGAGAGCTGGCCCTGGAGCAGGGAGACCGCTCCGGCGCGGCCAGTCACTTCGCCGCTGCGCTCAAACTCGACCCTGCCGACCCGATGGCGCTGGAAGGTGCGGCCGCGGCCGGCGCAGGAAAAGGGCCAAAGGGGAAGCGGGGGAAATAAAAAAGGCGCCTTCCTTGCGGAGGGCGCCTTTTTTTATCGCTTCAGGGAGGCCTACTTGTTGACTGCGAGGCCCGGGGCGAAGATGATCTTGTCGAAGGTGCGCTTCAGAGTCTTGCTCTGGAAGTTCACCATCGGCGGGGAGTCCGGGAACTCAACGGTGTCGCCGACTTTCACCGGGGTCTGCATTGCAGCAACCCACAGTTTCTCGCCTTTTTCTTCGATCTGCACATAGGTGTACCCGCCGGAGTCCATGGTCTCGAGGACCTTGCCTTTGTGCCCTGCGCCCGGCTTCACTTCCTGGGGCTTCAGGCCGGCATGGGGGTCGCCGCCAGGTGCTGCTGCGGGCATCTGGCCTGCGGGTGCTGCCGCGGGAGCGGTGGTCTGGGGTGCTTCTTCCTTCTTCTTGCAGCCAACTGCTGCCACAGCAACGATTGCCAACAGTACCAAAATCTTCTTCACAGTCTTCCTCCGTGTTGGATAATATTAAGCTTCCGAACGACGAGCAAAAATAGCATAACCTTGGCTGGCTTGACAACTAAAAAAAGTGTAGGCGGTTGGAGGGCTTGGGCGGGCTACCTTCCTATCACGACCTCTCCGGTGTCGGTGATGAGCCGGGCGGGGAGTTCGAAAACCCTCTTAAAGATGTTGAACACCCCCTTGGCCAGGGATTTCACCGGAACCGCGGTGACCTGGGGATCGTCGATCCTTCCCTTGGCCTCGAAGTAGGTGGTGATCAGCGACTTATCCTTGCCGGTCAGCACCCACCCAACAATCGGGATCTTGCTCACCACCTTGTCCACGGTCTGCAGCGGCTGCACCCCGATGTTGAGATCGAGCTCGTTTCTTGCCAGGTTCACCCTCCCCACCGCCGAGATGTTCATGGCGTTGCTGTCCAGGAACAGGTTTTCCGTGGAGGCGACGCCATCTTTGAGGGCGAAGTCGCCGGTGATCCTGTTGAAGGGCATCCCGCCGGAAACCATGTCGGGGAGCTGGAACTTGAAGAGTTGCGAGACGTTCAGGATCGAGAAGACCTTCGACAGGGTGGAGAACTTCCTGACGCTGCCCCGCTCCACCTTGAGCTTCACGTTCCCCTGCGCGCTCCTCTTCCATTCCGCGGGGGTGTCGCCTCTTCCCGCCACTTCACCCTGCAGCGACATCGCCCCGGTTAATTCCTGCTTCTTCACCCCCATGGCACGCATCAGCCGGTCCGCGGAGACCTTCTGCACGTTGTAGCTCAAGGTGTGGTGCACCGGCACCTGGTTGAAGTCGCTTTTGAGCCTCCCGGACACCTCACCCTCGAAGGCGGCGAAGTCGAAGGGTTGCAGGTGCAGCACCTTGTTTTCCAGCAGCACGTTGCAGCGCAGGTGCTGGAAGGGGATGTCGCTGAACCTCCCCTCGCTGGCCGCAAGGTGCGCCCTGAGCGTGACGCGGCTCTCTCCCTCGCCCGAGCCGCCGAAGAGCGGGAAAAGGTCCTCGACCTCCAGGTGCGGCGAGCTTACCGACAGGTCTGCTACCGGGTTCTTGAGCTCCTTCACGCTTCCTTTCATCCATAGCGTGCTCTTGCCGAGGGTTCCCGAGAGCGCCGAGATCTGGAGGTTGTCCTTTTGGTAAGCGAGGGTTCCCTGCACGCGCTCCACCCGCACCGACCTATTGCCGGGTGCCAGCCCCAGGTCGGCCAGATCAAGCGACGGTGAGCTGAAGGAGATCAGGAAGCTCGGGTGGTCCAGCCCGGTCACCGTCCCCTTGCCGCTCACGCTCGAAGCGCCGACCCTTAGCGACAGTTGCGAGCTCTCAAAGCTCTCGCCGTTGATCCGGACGTTGCCGTTCACCCCTGTCACCGGCTTCACCTTCTCGCCTGCCTTCACCGAGACGTTGGAAAGTGCCGCGTTGCCGCTCCAGAAAAGCCGCTCCATATCGGGGCCGGCCGCGTGCAGCTGCAGCTGTACCAGGCCGGCCGGGTGGTAGTTGCGCACCATCGGCACCATGTACCCCACCTCTCCGGACTGGAACTGGTTGCTCCTGATGTCGAAGCTGACCGGGCCGTCGTAGCGGCTGACGGCAGTAGCCGAGAGTGCCGCCGGGGGAAGCTGATAGTTGAGCGCGGTGATCCGGAACTGATCCTTGTCGAAGTCCATCGCGAAGGAGAGGGTGTTCGGGCGCGACACCGGTTTGGCCACGATGTCGCGGAAGGCATAGGAGGTCGCCGTGAGGTTCGCATCCCCGGAAAGCTTGTAGAGATCGGTAGTCCCTTCCCCCTTGAGGTTCACAGTGGAGCCGTCGGAGAAGGAGGTTAGACCTTTGCCGAGAAGCCAGACCGCCTCCGGTTTCTTGGCCTGCACCTTCGCGTTGAAGAGGTATTGGCAGGGAACGGTGAGGGGGTAGTCGGTGATGCGCCCCTCCAGGGTGAGCGGGGAGCCGCCGAACTTTCCGCTCATCCCCTTGAGATGGAAGTCCTTGCCGGCCAGCACCAGTTCGCCGCGGATGGCGCTGAATACCGGGATGCCGGAGCCGTAATCCACCACCCCTTCCTCCACCCGTGCCTTTATGGCGAGCACGTTGTAGTTCTGTCCCCGTTCCATGTGCAGGATCTGGCTCACCCTGCCGTCCAGGTGACCCTGCTCCAGGCGGTAGATCCCACCCTTGATCTTCTGCTCGATGAACTGCGAGGTGCCGTCGACGATGATGCCGTAGGGGATGTACTGGTGGAAGTCGCGCAGGTTGAAGCTGTTGCTGGTAGCGTTGGCGGTGATGCGAAGGTCCCCCGAGTGGAGGTCGGACAGGCGCACCCCGCCGCTTACCTTGAACCCGTCCAGGTCGACTTTGACGTGGTCGATGTCGAGCTGGTTCCCCGTCAGGGTCAGCGCGCAGGATCCCTTGAGAAGCCTCGGGGTGAGCCTTGCGTGGAACACCTGGGGGTAGTCCAGGTTCATCCGGGTGATCCGGAACTCCGCCTTGCTCTTGAACGCGTCGAGCCTTCCCTTGAACGAGGCGTCGAGCGCCAGTTCGCCGGCGAGGCTTTTGAAGGGGACCCACTTGCTGTAGTAAGGCCAGAAGTGCCCGGCGTCTAGCGGGCCGGTTTCGACCTTGCCGTTTAGCTCCATGCCGGACAGCGGCGCTCCGGCCTCAGGTATCCTGGCGGTGCCGGAGATGGATAAGGGGACCGGTCCCTTGGGGGAGCCGAGCGCTGCGGCGAGCTTGAAATCGCAGCTCTTCCCCCGCACCAGGCGGCTTAGGTAGAGGTCGGCGTCGGAGAGTTCGGTGATGACCGGCGTTTCGGAGAAGGCTAAATCGGTGAAGCGGATGTGGGCCTTTTTCAACTCCAGCCCCCTGATCCCGGGCGCCTCGCCGCCGGTGGAAGGGGTGAGGAGGTCGCCTATGTTGAAGCTCCCCTGGCGGTCGCGCACGATTCGAAGCGTCGGGCGCTCCAGTTGCAGGCGCGACAGCACGAGCTCCTTGCGCAAAAGCGGGAGGATCGCGATGCGTACCGTGAGCCGGTCCGCGGTGATGAAGTCGCCGGAACCGTCCTTTTCCAGGACCTTGACCCCGGTGAAGGTGAAGGCGGGGGTGAGGCGGAGGGAAAATTCGCCGGTCTGGTACTGCAGGTCCCGTTTCAGGGCGCTCTTCACCTGGGCCAGGATCTCCTGCTTGTAGGTGTCGAGGTCCAAAAGCCTCGGCAGGAGCGCCGCGGCAAGGACTATCACGGTGAGTATGGTGGCCAGAGCCGGCAAGAGCCAGCTCCGTATTCTTTTCAGCGGCATGGGCGTCCTAAGAACAGCTTATGCTGCGTCAGCGGGGAGTTCGATGACGAACCTGCTCCCCTTGGGGTAGTTTTCCTTGGCCCTGATGAAGCCGTGGTGGTCGGTGATGATGGTGTTGACGATGGCAAGCCCCAGCCCGGTGCCGCTTTTCTTGCGGGAGAAGTAAGGTTCGAAAAGCCGCGGGCGGTCCTCGGCGGAAATGCCGTGGCCGGTGTCGGAAACGGTGAAGGTCGCCATCTTGAGCTGGCTGTCGTAGCTGGTGCTGAGCTCGACCACCCCCTCGCCGTCCCCCTCTATGGCGGCGACGGCGTTGTCCAAAAGGTTGATCACCACCCGCTTGATCTGGTCCCGGTCCAAAAGGATCGGGGGCAGGGCGTCGTCTGCGTTCAAGACGAAGCGGATGTGCCGGTGCGCCTCGTCGTAGAGGGTGAGCGCCTCCTTGAGTATGGCGTTCAGGTCGTTTGGCTTCAGCACTGCGGCCGGCATCCTGGCGAAGTTGGAGAACTCGTTCACCAGCCCCTTCAGTTCGTCCACCGATTTGATGATCATGGCGGTGCACTGGTCGAACACCTCTTCCTCCCCCTCGAAGCGGGTGAGGTAGCGCTTCCTCAGCCGCTGGGCCGAGAGCTGGATCGGGGTGAGCGGGTTCTTGATCTCGTGGGCGATCCTTCGCGCGACCTCGCGCCAGGCGGCCATCCTCTGCGCCTTGATCAGCGAGGTCATGTCGTCCAGGACCACCACCATCCCCATGAAGGCGTCGTTTTCATCCTTCAGTACGGTGAGGTTGGTGAGCAGGGTGAGCTCCGCGTCGCGCATCGGGATCACCACCTGCCGCACGATGGAGTCGTGCTTGGCGAGCACCATTTCCCGCAGGAGCCCCTTGACGATATCCAGGTGCTCCGGGCGCAGCACTTCCCGGAAGTTCTGCCCGGTGACCTTGTCCGTGTTGATCAAAAGGAGCTTCTCGGCCGATTTGTTCACCGTGGTGAGCAGGCCGTTTTTGTCCACCGAGATGATACCGGCGGTGACGTTAGCGAGCACCGCCTCCATGTAGCGGCGGCGCTGCTCCAGCTCGAGGTTGCTTTTTTGCAGTTCCTCGTTGGTGTGCTGAAGCGCGAGCTGGTTGGCCCGCAGGTCTTCGGTCATGCGGTTGAAGGAGGAGATCAGCATGCCGATCTCGTCGCCCCCGCTTTGGCCCAGGTGCACGTCCAGGTTGCCCTCGGCGACCTGCCTGGTCGCCTCCGCCAGCTCCTGGATCGGGATGGTGAGGCTTCGGGCGAGGTACATCCCGAACCACACGGCGAGGAAGATGATCACCATGGTGATCAGGAACAGGGTGAGGATGTATCCGGTCCGGATCGGGTTCTTGAGGATCTTGAGCTGGCGGAATTCCTGGTAGGAGGAGGAAATCTCCCGCATCTTGGACACCAGCGAGTAGGGGACGTAGTAGTTGACCACCACCACCCCGACCACCTCCTTCTCGTTCCAGTTGCTCCGTATCGGGACGATGCCGCGGATCAGGTCGGCCTTGCCGATGGCGTTCACACGGGTGAGCCTTCCCCCGGAGAGGACGCGCTGGATGTCATCCGACGAGGGGTTGGTGAATTCGCCCAGCGGCAGCTTGGCGTTCGCGGCACGGAACAGCTCCTCGCGCTGCGCCGAGAAGACCTCGACCACACCCAGGTTGTACTCTGTCTGTTTCTGGCGCACCAGGGCCTTAAGCTCGGGGAGGTTCTCCTCGTTCAAAAGCTTCCGTTCCTTGATGGCTGCGCTGATCTGGTCGCCGTAGTAGAGGGCGTTGGCGGCGGAGGTCTTGTAATAGACCTGGGCCACCTCCATCGACTCATTGAGCGAGGTCTCCACCTGTTTGTTGAACCAGTTCGAGATGCTGTTCTTTATGAATCCGGCGGAGACGAAGAAGAGCATCATGGTCGGGACCAGCGACAGGGTGACAAAGGCAAGCACGAGCTTCGTACGCAGCTTCGCTCCGGGCGTGTTCTTGCGCCGTTCCAGGACCAGCTTGGCGATGTTTCGGAAGACCAGGTAGACCAGCAGGATGATGAGGAGGATGATCAGGTTGACCATCCCGAAGATGGCGATATTGCTTCCCATCGGCACCTGCTCGCTCAGGCGGGTGAGGTGGATCTCCAAAAAGGTGAGGAGGCAGATGGTCAGAAGCGAGAGGCAGACGATGATGGCCTCGCGCTTTCTTTTCCTCAGTTCACCGGCGGAGAGCTCTGCCCCTTGGTGCTGCGGGGGCGTCCCCCGTTTTTCGGCTGAAATCGGCATTTGGCCACTCTATACGAAAGGATGCGGGAATTCAAGTAGTGCAGGGGGAGCTGTAAACGAAAAGAGCAGCCCCGTTTCCGGTGGCTGCTCCGTTAATTCCTAGTCTTTATCTCAATTTCAATCTTAATCTCAGTCTGCTTAGTCTGCCTCTAAGCCTCCAGCCAGGAGAGCTCGGGGATGCCGATGTTGAACGGCGCGTTGAAGGCCTGCGGGGTGAACTCGATCAGCGTGTAGCAGTCCGGGCGCTTCAGGAGCTCGGTGACCAGCTTGTGGTTCAGGTCGTGTCCCGACTTGGTCGCTTTCACGTGGCCGATGAGGCGATGGCCGGCGAGCGAGAAATCGCCTACCGAGTCCAGGATCTTGTGGCGCACGAACTCGTCCTGGAACCTGAGCCCTTCCGGGTTGATGACGCCGTTGTCGCCGATAACCACGGCATTTTCCAGCGATCCCCCCAGTGCCAGGCCGTGGGACTTCATCATTTCCACCTCGGCCAGGAATCCGAAGGTTCTTGCCGCGGCGAACTCGTGGGTGAAGCTTTCCTGGCTGAACTCCAGGGAGCGGAACTGGCTTTTCACCGCCGGGTGGGCGAACTGCATATCGAAGGATATCTTGTAGTGGCGCGAGGGGATGATGGTCGCTTTCTTGTCCCCGTCCACCACGGTCACCGCCTTTTTGACCACGAGGTACTTGCGCGCCTTGCCGGAGGCCTTCACCCCCGCCTTGGCGATCGCGGCCACGAAGGGGGCTGCGGAGCCGTCCATGATCGGGACTTCGGGGCCGTCGATGTCGACGTGGGCGTTGTCTATGCCGCAGCCGTAGAGGGCGGCCATCAGGTGCTCGATGGTCGATACGCTCGCCTCGCCGCGGCCGATGGTGGTGGAGAGTCTGGTGTTGACGACGTTGGAGGCGTGCGCTTCTATCGAGACGGCAGGGGAGAGGTCAACCCTGTGGAAGACGATGCCGGTCCCGGCCTCGGCCGGGCGCAGCGTCAGGGTGATGGTCTTACCCGTGTGCAGCCCGATGCCGCTGAATTTTGCTTTGTTCCCCAAGGTCTGCTGGAATATCATCTGCGTGCTCCCTGATAATCAGTATGCGGAGTATTAAGCAAGGAGCGCGCCAAAACGCGAAAGTTACTCATGAGAAGGAAAAGTGTAGCGCTTTCGGTATGATGGCGGGTCGGGGCGGATGCTGCGTACGTGGGGAAGCTGTGGCGAAAATGCCCGTGTGGTGGAAAAGCAACGGCTGGTGTGTCTTTTTTGCTACAGTCTCCCGGAGCGCAGGATGGCGATCATCCACCAGATCCCGACCACGCCAGCGCAGCTGTAGCCGAAAAATGCGAAGGCGGGGAACCCCCAGAGCATCGGGCCGCGGTTCGTCTGCATGGCGATGGAGGAGCCGATCAGGAGCGCCGCTATGATGAGGCTCAGGCAGACCCGGTTCGCGGAGCGGTCGAGTTCCCGGCTGAAACGGTCCAGTCCGCGGTGCTCCAGGTCGATGCGGAACTTGTTCCGGTTGATCTTGTTCAGGATCTCCTTCAGCTCCCGCGGCAGGTTGCGCGCCAGGGTCAGGTATCCTTCGAGCCCCTGCTCCATCTCCCGCAAAAGCCGCCCGGGGGAGTGCTGCTGCCTGAACTCCCGCTCCAGGAAAGGGCGCAGGTGTCCCACCATGTCGAACTCGGGATCGAGCTTTCGGCCCATCCCCTCCACCACCACCAGCACCTTGACCAGCATGGTGAGGTCCGGGTGCACCTTGATGCGATGCGTCGAGACCAGGTCTATGAACTCCAGGAGCATGCGCCCCACCACGATCTCTTTCAGCGGGATCTCGAAGTAGCTGTCGATGAACTCGGCAAGCCCCTTTTTCAGGGCGTGCATGTTGACGTTCTCGCCTGCGTCGCCGGCCTCCACCACGATGTAGGCGAGCCCCTCCACGTCCCTTTCGATCACCGCGCCGAGGACATCGGTCAGGTAGCGCTTCACCGCGGGGTCGAGCCTTCCCACCATGCCGTAGTCGAGCAGGCAGATCACGTTGTTGGGGAGTATCATCACGTTGCCCGGGTGCGGGTCGCCGTGGAAGAAGCCGTGCTCCAGCACCATCTTCAGAAAGGCGGTCGCCCCGCGCCGCGCGATCTCGCGCCGGTCCAGCCCAGCCTTCTCAATGGCGCAGATGTCGCTCACCTTGATGCCGTCCACGTACTCGGTGGTAAGCACCCCCTTGGCGGTCGCCTCCCAGTAGACCTGCGGGAAGTACAGATCGGGGTAACCCTTGAAGTTGTCGCGGATCCGCTCGATGGCGTGCCCCTCGCGGGAGAGGTCCATCTCGCGCCGGATGGTGTAGGAGAATTCCCGCACCACCCCCACCGGGTCATAGATGTCGCTTCGGGCCATGTGGCGCTCCAGGAGCAGCGCCACCCCCATGAGGATGTCGATGTCGGTCTCGACCGCCTCCATCACACCGGGACGGCGCACTTTCACCACCACGTCCTCGCCGGTGATAAGCGTTGCCCGGTGCACCTGCGCGATCGACGCCCCCGCGATCGCCACCGGTTCCACCCGCAGGAAGCGGTTTTCCAGCGGTACCCCCAACTCGTGCTCGATCTGTACCTTTATCTCCTCGAAGTCGATGCAGGGGATCTCGTCCTGCAGGCGCGCCAGTTCCTGCACGAAGGCGGGGGGGATGATGTCGGCGCGGGTGGAGAGGAGTTGCCCCAGCTTGATGAAGGTGGGGCCCAGTTCCTCCAGGGCGAGGCGCAGACGTTCCGGGGCCGAGAGGTGGGCGGCCTTACCAGGGCGGCGCAGCATGCGCCGGGACAGGGCCACCACATGCCCCAGGTTCAGGTACTCCAGCAACTGGCCGAGCCCGTACCCTCCCATGACGGTGATGATCTGCCGGTAACGCCGGATGCTCCTGACGTTGCGGTTGATGTTCAGGATTCTATACACTCTTCCTCCGCCTCGACGCTCAGGTTTTGCACCTGGACCGCCTCAAGCGCCCGCACGCGCCGCTCCAGGCGCTCGTATTCCTCGCGTGACACCATACCCATACGGTCCAGCGCCTTCTTCACCTCGGTCTCCGCCATCTCCGCGGAGCGCTGCTGCCCTGCCTTTACCATCTCCTGGATCCGGTCCAGGAAGGCCCTACCTTCCTCTTCGCTGATCTTGTAGCGGGACTTCATCTCCTGCACCAGTTCCTCGCCCTTTTTCTGGGTGATGGCCGCAGCCCCGAGCGCCGTGAGCACTACCTTCTCGAAAAGTTCAAACATGGTATCCCTCCTTGAGCTTCTAATTTACGCGCCGGTTCTTAGGCGCAAATTAATGATATCGGTCGGCCGACCGTTGTCAAACTCGGACTCCCTTGACTTTACTCGGGTTCTCGCTGATACTCGCAGCCTTAAGCACATGAGAGAGGTGCCGCATGCACAGGAAGAAGATGTTCACCATCCAGAACGTCGGGCAGATACTCCTGCAGCGCCAGATGATCACCGACGAGCAGTTCCGGGCGCTGCTCGCCCAGGGTGAGGCGCAGGCCCAGCGGCTGGCCGGGGCGCAGCAGGCAGGGTACTCGCGCCGGGTGCTGCATGCGCCGGAAAAGGCCTCTCCCGCCGAGGTGATCGCCTCCTTCAACCTGGAGATTCCGGGGGGGGGAGGGAAACTTCTGACCGAGGACGCCATCACCGAGGTGCTGGCGCAGGCCGTCGGGCTTCCCTACCTCAAGATCAACCCGATGAAGCTCGATCTCGAGCTGGTCACGGCGCACATCTCGCGCCCCTTCGCCTTGAAGCACCTGATCGTCCCGGTGGGTTACGAGGACGGCGTGGTGGTGCTGGCGGTAGCCGACCCCTTCAACGAGGAGGTTGTCGAGGAACTCAAATCCATCAAGCGGATGGAGTTCCGCCGGGTCCTCGCCTCAAGAAACGACATCCTGAAGATACTCAGGGAGTTCTTCGGCTTCCGCGCCTCCGTGCAGGCCGCGGAGAGCGAGGTCTCGGCCGGGGTGGACCTGGGGAACCTCGAGCAGTTCGTGCGCCTTAAGACCGGGCACGAGATCGAGGGGACCGACCGCAACATCATCTCAGCCGTCGATTTCCTGTTGCAGTACGCCTTCGACCAGCGCGCCAGCGACATCCATATCGAGCCCAAGAGGGAGAAAAGCCTGGTGCGGCTCAGGGTGGACGGGGTGCTGCACAACGTCCACGTGGTTCCCAAGCAGCTTCACCCCCCCATCGTCTCGCGCATCAAGATGCTCTCCCGCATGGACCTGGCCGAGAAGAGGCGCCCGCAGGACGGCCGGATCAAGACCAGCCACCAGGAGAAGGAGGTCGAGCTGCGCGTCTCCACGCTCCCGGTAGCCTTCGGCGAGAAGGTGGTCATCAGGATCTTCGACCCGGACGTCTTGATGCAGGAGCTCGACCAGATAGGTTTCTACCCGCGCGAGTACCAGCTCTACAGCTCCTTTTTGCGCAGGCCAAACGGCATCATCCTGGTGACAGGCCCAACCGGCAGCGGCAAGACCACCACGCTCTACTCGTCGCTGCGGACCCTCTCCTCCCCCGAGGTGAACATAGTTACCGTGGAAGACCCGATCGAGATGGTGATGGAGGAGTTCAACCAGGTGGGGGTCCAGTCGGGGATCGGGGTCACCTTCGACAAGGTGCTGAGAAACGTCCTTAGGCAGGACCCCGACATCATCATGATCGGTGAGATCCGGGACAAGGAGACCGCCGAGAACGCGGTGCAGGCGGCGCTGACCGGGCACCTGGTGCTCTCCACCCTGCACACCAACGACGCTCCCTCCTCCGTCACCAGGCTCATCGACCTGGGAGTCCCCCCCTTTCTCATCTCCTCCACTGTCGTCGGCATCATCGCGCAGAGGCTTTTGCGCAAGATCTGCCCTGCCTGCAAGAAGGAGCGCCGGCTTGCCCCCGAAGAACTCGAATACCTGGGACTCAAGCGGGCCGGAGTCGTCTGGTCCGGCGAGGGGTGTCCAGAGTGCCGCGGCACCGGCTACAAGGGTAGGACCGGGATCTTCGAGGTGCTGGACGTGAACGATGCGGTGAAGGGGGTCATCTCGGAGCGGCTGGACCTAGCCGAGTTGCAGGCAGTCGCCCGCCGCGATGGCCTGGTCACGCTGAGGGAGCAGGCCGTGCGCAAGATGCTGGAGGGAATCTCCACCTACGAAGAGGTGATCGCGGTCACCGGGTGATGGTCGGACAGGTCGGACAGGTCGGACAGGTACTGGCGTCGCTGCTAGCACTTCTTTTTTAACGCCTGCTGCAGGTCCGCCCACCGGTACGGCTTCACCACGGCGCAACAAAAACCGTAATCGGCATAGCGCGACATGACCGGATCGTTGGAGTACCCGCTGGAGACGACGAGCCGGGCCTTCGGGGCGAAGGAGAGAATCTCCCGTGCGGCTTCCTTCCCCCCCATTCCCGCCGGCACCGTCAGATCCATTATGGCCGCATAGAAGGGGCGCCCCGCCTCGCTTGCTTCGCGGTAGAGCCGGACCGCCTCCTCTCCCGTACTGCAGGTGACTGCTTCGTAACCGAGGTGGGTCAGCAGGTCCTCGGCCAGAGTCCTGATCGCTTCCTCGTCATCCATGACCAGGATGGGACCTTCGCCGGACTCCCCGCGACACGGCTTTTCAGGGTCCTTTCCCTGCTCGGGGACGACCTCTCCCGCCGAGGGGAGGTAGAAGGTGAAATTGGTTCCCTTCCCGGGCGCGCTCACGACCTCGATCTTCCCCGCGTGCCTGGATACTATGGAGTGCACCGACGCGAGCCCCAGCCCGGTTCCGCCTGCCTTGGTGGTGTAATAGGGGTCGAAGATCTTCTTCTGGTCCTCGAACGGTATGCCGCACCCCTCGTCGATGAACGAGATCCTGACGTACTCTCCCGCGGCAAGCCCCAGCTCGTTTTCCGCCTTCAATGAGACGTTTTCCGCTGTCACTTTCAAGACCCCGCCCTCCGGCATGGCCTGGCAGGCGTTGATGATCACGTTGTTGAAGGACTGGCTCATCTGCCCTTCGTCCGCGTCTATGGCGTGCAGCGACTCAGGGATCTCCACCTCGGTCTGCACCTTCGACCCGTGCAGCGACAGGGCGAGCGATTCCCGAACCAGGTGCGCCGCGGAAACCACCTTCTTCACCGGCTCTCCTCCCCGGGAGAAGGTGAGCAGCTGGTGCGCGAGTTCCGCCGCCCGCTGGGACGCCTTTTCCGCGTGCCCCAGGGGCCCGCGCGCCGGGTGGTCGCCTTCCAAAAGAAGCCCCGCAAAAGAGATGTTCCCGAGGATGCCGGTGAGGATGTTGTTGAAATCGTGGGCTATCCCGCCGGCAAGAATCCCCAGCGATTCCAGCTTCTGCGCCTTCAGGATCTCGGCTTGCACGGCTTCCCACTTGGTGATGTCGGTGAAGATGAAGAGTATGCGGTGGTGGATCAGGCTGGTGTTGAGGATGACGTGCTTGATCGAGCCGTCGCTGCAGGTGAGTTTTACCTCGATAGGGGGGATGGGGGTGCCGTGTTCCAGGGTCGCGCGGATGCCGGCGTACCATAGCCTTTGGATCCCGGCTCGGTACTCCGGGTCGGGCAGGGCACGCTCAAGCAGCCCGTCGAGGGTCGGCTTGTCGGAGCGGGCCAGGCCGAGCCACTCGCTGATCAGGCCGTTCAGGTACTGGATCCCCTTCCCTTCGTCCGACCACCCCACCCCCGCCGGCATCTCCTCCATCAGCAGCTTGAGGATTTCCTCGTTTTGCCTGAGCGCCTCCTCGACCTCCTTGCGGGAGGTGATGTCCCGCACCATGACGACGATGCGCTCCTCGTCGTTGATGATGGCCCGGCGCAGGCTGACCTCGGACCAGAACAAGGTCCCGTTCTTCTTCCTGCTGTGCCACTGGACCGTCTGCGGGACCCCTTGCGCCGCGAGCGTGAGCAGGTGTCGCGCCTCTTGATGCGAGTAAGGCGGCTCCCCCTGGCTTAGCTCGCCTACGCTCAGTTGCAGGGCCTCGTTCCTGCTGTAGCCGAACATGCTGCACATGGTGCGGTTCACGTCGGTTACCCGGCCGTCGGGCTCATGAATCAGCAGGGCGTCGTTCACGTTATGGTAGATGGCCTGGAAGCGCGCCTCGCTTTCCTCCAGCTTTTCCACGCTTTCGGCCAGGCGCTTGGCGAAGCGGGTGATCAGCCGGTACAAAAGCCAGGAGGTGACCAAGATGAAGAGGAGCCCCTTGTAGACCTCAATCCGGTATGCCAGCTGCGGGTCGGATACCAGCCAGGTGAGGGCATACCCGGAGAGGTAGATCCAGGCGCTGCCGAAGAGCGCGTAGATCCCGACGATCTTTCCTATCTCCCGTGCCGCTCTCTTCTCCGATTGACTTCGCATCAGCGCTCCGGCCGCCGCGGGCGGGGCTTACCTCGTTTCGGGGTTTGAGACCACGACGATCCCCGACTCGGTCACCCGGTAACCCTTGAGGCGGTCCTTGTCATGGTCGAGGCCGATCTCTGTTCCGTCCGGGATGACGATGTTCTTGTCGATGATGGCCTTCTTGATGGTGACGTTGCGCCCCACGGTCACGTTCTCGAAGAGGATGGAGTCTTCTACCAGGCTGAAGCTGTTCACCTTGCAGCGCGGGCCGAGAATGGTCCTTTTCACCGTGGCCCCGCTGGTGATGCACCCGGCGCAGACGTAGGAGTCTATGTTCATGCCGCGCCTTCCCTCTTCGTCGAAGACGGTCTTGGCGGGGGGGAGGTTCCCCTGGTTGGTGAGGATGGGCCACTTGTAGTTGTACAGGTTCAGTTGGGGCGAGACGTTGATCAAGTCCATGTTCGCCTCGTAGTAGGAGTCGAGGGTCCCCACGTCCTTCCAGTACCCCTTCTCCTCGGCCTTCATGCCGGGGATGATGTTGTCGTTGAAGTTGTAGGCGAACACCTTGTCCCGGTTTTCCAGCATCATCGGGATGACGTGCTTGCCGAAGTCCAGATCTTCGTACCGCTTCTTCCCCTCCTGCAGCACCTCGATCAGCTTCTTGGTGGAGAAGATGTAGTTCCCCATGGAGGCGAAGCAGGTGCTCCGCCCGGGGATGCTCTCCGGGTTTGCCGGCTTTTCGGTGAAGGCGGTGATGTGGTAGTCCTCGTCCACCGAGAAGACGCCGAAGCGGCTCGCCTCCTCCACCGGGACCTCCAGCGCGGCGACGGTCAGGTCGGCGCGGTTTCTGCGGTGGTAGTCGATCATCTGGCTGACGTCCATCTTGTAGATGTGGTCTCCGCCGAAGATGGCGACGTAATCCGCGTCGGAGGACTCCACGAACCTCAAGTACTGCAGGATCGCGTCGGCAGTCCCCTTGAACCATTCCTCGCTCTCGGAGCTTGTCTCGGGAGAGATGGAGACGAAGAACTCCCCGAGCCCGGTCCACTTCCCCCACGACTCCCGGATGTGCTTGGTGAGCGAGTAGGCGCGGTACTGGGTCAGGATGTAGACCTTCTTGATCCCGGAGTTGAAGAGGTTGCTCAGCACGAAGTCGATGATCTTGTACTTGCCGCCGAACATGACGCTGGGCTTGGCCCTGCGCGTCGTCAGGGGGCTCAGCCTCTCCCCCTTGCCGCCTGCCAGCACCATCGCAATCGTGTTCCCGACATTACTCATGGCATACATATCCTATCCTCCAAGGATTTCAGTGGTCATGGCGCCTTTTTCGGCTCCGCATTCTCAGGCTTGCCATGCTGGTAGGGCTTGCTCGATTTGAACTCGACCTCGACGCTCATCGGTTCCCCGGCTCGCTCCAGCTTCAGCGTGCCGCGGTCGCCCGCGTGCTTCTGCTTTATGGCGTAGACCAGGTCGAAGGCCTCCGTGAGGGCCTCGCCGTCCAGGGCGAGCAGCAGGTCCCCCTCCTTCACCCCGGCGCGCGCGGCGTTCGATTCGGGAATCACGCTCTTTACCAGCAGTCCGCGCTTGTCAGGGCCCGGATCGAAGGCGACCCCCAAAAGCACGTCGTTACTTGGGAGTTCCTCGTAGGCGAAGTTCACCAGGAAGTCGAAGGGGACCATGGGGAATTCCGGAATCTCCACGTCCATCGTTTCCGGCGGCTTTTGCCGGGTGATGACAACCTCGTACCCCCCGATGGTGACGTAGGAAGTCGGGGCGCGGCGGAAGACGCGGCGCGGAATCCCGAAACCGTGGCTTACATGGTTGCCGCCGGCTACCACCAGCAGGTGGCGGTCCTTTCCCTGCGGGCTCTCCAGAAAACGCGCCGCAGTCTCGGCCATGGTGTCATCCCAAAGGGTCTGTGCACGCAGGAACCCCTCGACCGCCATCTTGCCGTGGCTGTGCCCGGCGAAGATGCTCTCGGTCTGCGCCCGCTGGTAGGGATCCGAGAGGTCCAGTTCGGGTAGCTGCGCCTTTTCTTCGGGCGTGAGTTCATCCAGATTCCTGTTACGCACCGCCTGCACCAGGTTTTTCTCCGCGTTAAGCCCGATAACCGGGATGTGCTTTTCTCTGGCGTACAGCAACAGGTCGCGGTAGTAGCCGAAATCCATCTTCCAGCTGTCGAACCAGCGTGACTCCTTGACGAAACTCTTCTCGTCCAGGTCCCCCGCGCTCCAGCGGTCCAGGACGGGCTGCTGGGACCTTTTGAACATCTCCATTCCGAGTGCTACCTTCCCTGGGTGGCGCTCCTCCAGGGCCTTGAGCATGTCCAACTCCAGGCGTTGAGACGCGGGGTTGTCGTGGGTCTCGCCCACGTAGACCACCCGCGCGTCGGTGGCAACTCGCTTCATCTGATCCGGGGTCACCAGCACGCCGGTGGGAAGGTGGACGATGTCCCCGACTTTGGGCGCAGACGGTGGCGGGTAGGGGGCCTCGGGGTTGCCGAGGACCTGTTTTCCTGAGGTCGTGCAGCAACCGGTCATGGCAAAGAGCGAGAGGGCGGCAGTAAGATGCCGGAAGTGGGAAGGGGAAAGCATGGTGCCTCCTGATAGCATGTCGGCCCAGCGGGCCTTGGATAATCGGGCAAGGAAACCTCCTGGCGGCGGACTGAACCGTCCGGAAACGGCCGTTCTGCCGGCAACGGCCGGCTGCGGCGTAAGCGCCCTTCTGTTAAGAGGGTATCATACCGTCTTTAATGAGGTTGTCCAGACGGTTTTGCCGGAGTACCGGCAAAACCAGGTCCAGTGGGCGTTCGCGACCCTGTAACTTCACTTTGCTGGATGAAGATTGGAAGGATATATCATAACTTTTCATGAATAGGAACTAAAAAGCATAAGGGGTAGAGAAGACAAAAGGTATACAGGACGAATACTTCATGACAATGGTATTTTCTGCGGCCTGCCCGTAGAGGTTCAGAGACTGTGTTAGTGATGATTGTCTTTGTGCCGGCTGCGACATGATCTCTGTGACTGTGCCGTTTCCCTCTCATGGTTTGGGGCGTTAAACGTATGTTTGACGGACTTTTTTTATGTTGACAATAGCGGCCGGTCGCAAATAGAATCCCTAATTTAATACACTTGGGAGGTCATGTGATGGGAAAGCTTTTTAAAGTGGCGGTATTGCCAGGAGACGGCATAGGCCCCGAGGTTATGGCGGAAGCACTGAGGGTGCTCGATGCGGTCGAGAAACGTTACGATGTCACTTTCGAGCGGACCCACGCCAACGTAGGTGGGGCGGGGATCGACCTGGAAGGTCGCGCGCTTCCCGAGACCACCGTGAATATATGCAAGTCTTCGGACGCCATCCTCTTCGGCTCCGTCGGCGGACCCAAGTGGGAGACCCTTCCCCCGGACGAACAGCCCGAGCGCGGCGCCCTCTTGCCGCTTCGCAAGATCTTCGGCCTCTACGCCAACCTGCGTCCGGCCATCATCTTCCCGTCGCTCACCAGCGCCTCCTCGCTTAAGGAAGAGGTGATCGCAGGTGGCTTCGACATCCTGGTGATCCGCGAGCTGACCGGCGGCATCTACTTCTCCCAGCCCAAAGGGATCGAAGGGGAAGGGCGCAACCGCGTCGGCGTCGACACCATGCGCTACAGCGTCCCCGAGATCGAGCGCATCACGCATGTGGCTTTCCAGGCGGCGAGAAAGCGCGGCAAGAAGGTCTGCTCCATCGACAAGGCCAACGTCCTTTCCAGCTCCGTGCTCTGGCGCGAGATCGTCATCAACATCGCCAAGGAATACCCGGACGTCGAGCTCTCCCACATGTACGTGGACAACGCCGCGATGCAGCTGGTGAAGTGGCCCAAGCAGTTCGACGTGATCCTTTGCGAGAACATGTTCGGCGACATCCTCTCGGACGAGGCGGCGATGCTGACCGGTTCCCTCGGGATGCTTCCCTCCGCCTCGCTGGCCGAGGGGACCTTCGGCATGTACGAGCCTTCCGGCGGTAGCGCCCCGGACATCGCAGGGCAGGGGATCGCCAACCCGATCGCCCAGATCCTCTCCGCGGGGATGATGCTCCGTTACTCCTTCGGCATGGTCGAGGCGGCAGACGCCATCGACCAGGCGGTCGCCAAGGTCCTCGACGGCGGCTATCGCACCCGGGACATCTATCAGGAGAAGGCAGGCGAGAAGCTGGTGAACACAAAGGAGATCGGCGACGCCATTATCGCCAACCTCTGATCGACGCAACATGGTAGAGGCGGGGCACAGCCGCCGGTGCATACATTAAATACAGATAAAAAGGAAGGTCGCCTATGAAAGTCGGACTGGTCGGTTGGCGTGGCATGGTAGGCTCCGTTTTGCTCCAGCGCATGCAGGAGGAGAACGATTTCCAGGGAATAGAGCCGGTTTTCTTTACAACCTCCCAAGTGGGGCAGCCCGCCCCGATGAACGCCGGAACCCTGAAGGACGCCTCGGACATAAACGAGCTTAAGAAGCTGGACGTGATCATCACCTGTCAGGGTGGCGACTACACAAAGTCGGTGCGCCCCGAGCTGAACAAGGCGGGCTGGCAGGGTTACTGGATCGATGCGGCCAGCACGCTGCGCATGGAGAACGACGCCGTCATCATCCTTGACCCGATCAACCGCAACGTCATCGACGCGGCACTTGCCAAAGGGGTCAAGGACTACATCGGCGGCAACTGCACCGTGAGCCTCATGCTCATGGGCCTGGGCGGGCTCTTCAAGGCCGGCGCGGTCGAGTGGATCACCTCCATGACCTACCAGGCGGCCTCCGGCGCCGGCGCTCCCAACATGCGCGAGCTCCTCTCCCAGATGGGCGTGCTGCAGGGCTCGGTAGCAGACCTCTTGGCGACCCCGGGCTCCGCCATCCTGGAGATCGACCGCAAGGTGACCCAGACCCTGAGAAGTGGCGATCTCCCGACCAAGGAGTTCGGCTTCCCTCTGGCAGGGAGCGTGCTTCCCTGGATCGACCGCGAGGTCGAGGACGGGCAGAGCCGCGAGGAGTGGAAAGGTTACGCCGAGACCAACAAGATCCTCGGCACCGCCAACCCGATCCCCGTCGACGGCATCTGCGTCCGCGTCGGCGCCATGCGCTGCCACAGCCAGGCGCTCACCATCAAGCTGAACAAGGACATCCCCATCGCCGACATCGAGGAGATGATCAAGAACGACAACCAGTGGGTCAAGTTCGTTCCCAACACCAAGGCGGAGACCCTGGCCCAGTGCACCCCGGCAGCCGTTTCCGGTTCGCTCACCGTGCCGGTGGGGCGCGTTAGGAAGATGAAGATGGGGCCGCAGTACCTCTCCGCCTTCACCTGCGGCGATCAGCTCCTTTGGGGCGCCGCAGAACCGCTGCGCCGCATGCTGCAGATACTCAAGGAGAGGTAAGGTCGAAGTCAAAGGCGTAGCACGCGGATTAAACGGATGGAACGGATGGAACGGATAGAGGCGGATAAGTCAAAAGCCTTTTGGGTTAACCCCCAAGGCTTCAGATTTTGCCTTTTCCGTCTTCTTCGGTGGCCATCCGTGTGAAACGCCGTTGACTCTGTTTCTGAATGTAAGGTAGCTGGAAGTGGAGCGCGTCCCCCGGTTTCAAGGGTGGCGCGCTCCCGTTTTTGTCTCAAGGAGATGTAATGAGTGTGAAGAAATTGTGGAATGTGGCAGTGGTAGGCGCAACCGGCGCGGTCGGGACCCAGATGATAGAATGCCTGGAAGAGCGGAAATTCCCGGTGGGGAAGATAAAGTTCCTGGCCAGCGCCCGCAGCGTCGGGCAGGTCCTTGAGTTCAACGGCAAGCCTGTGCCGGTGGAAGAGCTGAAGCACGACTCCTTCGAGGGGATCGATATAGCTCTCTTCTCCGCAGGCGGCGCGCGGTCCGAGGAATTCTGCCCCTCCGCCGCCAAGGCGGGTGCGGTCTGCATCGACAACTCCAGTGCCTGGCGCATGGACCCGGAGGTGCCGCTGGTGGTCCCCGAGGTGAACCCGCATGCGCTTGCGGGCTACCGCAAGAAGGGGATCGTCGCCAACCCCAACTGCTCCACGATCCAGATGGTGGTGGCCTTGAAGCCGCTGCACGACTTCGGTTCCATCAAGCGGATAGTCGTTTCCACCTACCAGGCAGTGTCCGGCACCGGCAACAAGGCGATCGACGAGCTGCGCAAGCAGACCGGCGAGCTCTTGAACGGGCGGCCGCCCAAGAACGAGGTATATCCGCACCGGATCGCCTTCAACTGCCTGCCGCAGATCGACTCCTTCTGCGACAACGGCTACACCAAGGAAGAGATGAAGATGGTGAACGAGACCAGGAAGATCATGGAGGCGGACATCAAGACCACCGCCACCTGCGTCAGGGTCCCCGTCTTCTTCGGACATTCCGAGTCGGTGAACATAGAGACCGCGAAGAAGATCACCGTGGTCAAGGCGCGCGAGCTCCTGGAAGATGCGCCCGGCGTGGAACTTGTCGACAACCCCGCCAATGGCGAGTACCCGATGGCGATGGACGCGGCGGGCGAGGACCTGACACTGGTCGGCCGCATCCGCGAGGACGCCACCGTCACCAACGGCCTGAATCTCTGGATCGTCGCGGACAACCTCAGAAAAGGCGCCGCCACCAACGCCGTGCAGATCGCGGAGCTGCTGGTGGAGGAGTACCTGAAGTAAGCTGGAGGACAGCTCGGACGGGTCCGCGGGAAGATTTATGCGCAACATCAAGCTGATCATAGAGTACGATGGCACCGCCTACTGCGGCTGGCAGGTGCAGCCGAACGGAAGGACGGTCCAGGAGGTGTTGGAGGAGGCGCTCGCCCGGATGCTGGGGGCGAAGGCGGCCCTGCACGGCTCCGGCCGCACCGATGCGGGCGTGCACGCGCGCGGCATGGTCGCCTGCTTCAAAACTGACAGTACCGTGCCGCTGCGCGCCTTCCGGGAGGGACTCAATTGCCTTCTTCCCGGCGACATCGCGGTGCGGGAGGCGTGTGAGGTCCCACTGGAGTTCCACCCCCGCTTCGACGCACACGCAAAGCACTACCGCTACACCATGCTCTTGGACGACCTGCGCTCTCCGCTTTCGCGCCTCACTGCCTGGCGCGTGAAGGGCAAGCTCGACGTCGAGGCGATGCGGGCCGCCTGCACCGCGTTTGTGGGAGAGCACGACTTCGCCGCCTTCCGGGCTTCCAACTGCGCCGCAAAGACCACGGTGCGCAGGATCTACAGCATGGAACTGGTGCAGGAGGGGCGCTTGCTCCACCTGGACATCAAGGGGAGCGGCTTTCTGAAAAACATGGTCCGCGTTATCACCGGGACCCTCATCGAGGTGGGGCAGGGGAAGAAAAGCGTAGAGGACGTGGCGCGCCTGCTCAAGGGGGGCGACCGGCAGCAGAACTCCGGCATGACGGTTCCTCCGCAGGGGCTTTGCCTGATGCAGGTCTACTACCCGGAAGGGAAGGATTGATGTCGCTTTTTATAGCGCGCTAATCTTGCCTTTTGGTTTTTTGTCTTGACATGAAGTCGCGAATCGATTAGATTCTCAAACTTCCGTAAGTTAATGTGCTAATTCCAGATAGCTGTGAGGTTTCGATGAAGACGCAAGTTGCCAAAAAAGAAGAAGTAACCAGGGATTGGTACCTGGTTGACGTGGATAATAAGGTGCTCGGTCGTGTTGCGACTGAAATCGCCAATGTGCTGCGCGGCAAGAACAAGCCGACCTTCACCCCGAGTGTCGATACCGGCGACTTCGTCATCGTCGTGAACGCTGAGAAAATCGCCCTGACCGGCAGGAAGCTCGCCGACAAGACCTACTACAGCCACTCCTCGTTCCCGGGCGGCCTGAAAGAGATCACTGCCGGCAAACTCCTCGACAAGAAGCCGGAAGAGCTTCTGAAAAAGGCTGTCAAAGGCATGCTTCCCAAGAACAAGCTTGCCCGCCACATGCTGAAGAAGCTCAAGATCTACAGTGGCGGAACCCATCCGCACGCGGCTCAGAACCCGAAGAATCTGAACATTTAATTCGTTCATCAGGAGATATAAAATGGCAGTCAGCTTTTACGCAACTGGGAAAAGGAAGTCGTCGATCGCCAGGGTTTGGCTCAAGCCCGGCAACGGCGAGATCATTGTAAATACCAAGACTCTTGACAACTACTTCGGCAGGGAGACCTCCAAGATGGTGGTCATGCAGCCGCTCGAACTGACCGAGAACGTCGGCAAGTTCGACATCTTCTGCACCGTCAAGGGCGGCGGCGACTCCGGCCAGGCGGGCGCCATCAAGCACGGCATCACCAAGGCTCTCATCGAGGCCGACGCCGATCTGCGCGGCACGCTGAAAAAAGCGGGCTTCATCACCCGCGACTCCCGTATCAAAGAAAGAAAGAAATACGGCAAGAAGGCTGCTCGCGCAAGCTTCCAGTTCTCCAAGCGTTAATCCGCTGCCGGGACAGGCTGTTTCAGCTTTACAAAGGGGGAATCCGCAAGGGTTCCTCCTTTTGCTGTTTCATCTCCCCCTGGCCCCGCTCCCGCTATGGGGCGGGGCGCTCCTTTCTGCGTGCCATCGGCGTGACAGCTGTGGTACATTGACCCTGTTTTTCCGTTCGATAACTTAGGGAGGCACTCATGCTCAAGGTCGCCATCGTCGGTGCAAGCGGTTATACCGGTGTTGAACTGCTGCGGATTCTCCATTCCCATCCCGAGGTCGCCGTCACCTGCGTCACCTCCGAACAAAGCGCCGGGCGGCCGGTCAGCTCCGTCTTCCCGAGCCTGCGCGGCAGGTGCGATATCGTGCTGGAGAACCTGGAGCCTGTGGGGATAGCAGAGAAGGTCGACATCGTCTTCACCGCGCTGCCGCACAAGGCCGCCATGGAGGTGGTGCCCACCTTCATGAAGATGGGAAAGGACGTGATCGATCTCTCCGCCGACTACCGCATTCACGACGCGGATACCTACGGCAAGTGGTACGAGCCGCACCTGAACCCAGAGCTTTTGCCGGAGGCGGTGTACGGCATTCCCGAACTGCGCCGCGCCGAGATTGCCGAGGCCTCGCTCATAGCCAACCCCGGCTGCTACCCGACCAGCGTCATCCTGGGCCTTGCGCCGCTTTTGAAGGGGAAGGTGATCGATCCGAAGTCCATCATCGTGGACGCCGCGTCCGGCACCTCCGGCGCTGGGCGGGGAGCCAAGGTCGATAACCTCTACTGCGAGGTGAACGAAGGGTTCCGCGCCTACGGCGTGGGGGGCGTTCACCGGCATATCCCCGAGATCGAGCAGGAGCTTTCGCTTCTGGCGGGAATCCCGCTCAACATCACCTTCACTCCGCACCTGGTTCCTATGGACCGCGGCATCCTGTCGACCATCTATTCGCAGCCCGGCGGGAGCGTCAAGGCATCCGATCTTATCGCCCTTTACGAGGCGTTCTACGACGGCGAGCCTTTCGTCAGGGTGCTGCCCGAGGGAGTTCTCCCGTCGACCGCGCATGTCAGGGGCTCCAACTTTTGCGACATCGGGGTGACGGTCGACCAGAGGACCGGGCGGGTCATCGTTATCTCCGCCATAGACAACTTGGTGAAAGGGGCTTCCGGGCAGGCGGTGCAGAACATGAACCTGATGTGCGGCCTCCCCGAGACCCTCGGACTGGATCTACTGCCGGTCTTCCCTTAAAGTAAAGAACCTTGGTCACGGAGGACATCTGACTAAATCCCTCTCAGATTTTCTCCGTGGCCAACGGTTTTAAGGTTCATATGAAACAGGCAAAACCTGCAAAGCATTCCCCTGTGAAACACTCCCCAGGCAAGTTTCTCCCCATCTCCCTTTCCGAAGCAAAAGCGCGCGGCTGGAACGAACTCGACGTCATCTTCGTCACCGGTGACGCCTACGTCGATCATCCCTCTTTCGGGGTGCCGCTTTTAGCGCGTCTGCTGGAGTCTAAAGGGCTGCGCGTGGGGATCATCCCGCAGCCGGACTGGCGCAGCAAGGAACCCTTCATGGCCCTTGGGCGCCCGCGCCTTTTCTTCGCCGTCGCCGCCGGCGCCATGGACTCCATGGTCGCCCACTACACGCCGGCCAGAAAGCTGCGCCGCGACGACGCCTACACCCCAGGCAACCGCCACGGCGCCCGCCCCAACCGCGCCACCATCGTCTATACCTCGAGGCTCAAGGAAGCCTATCGCGACGTGCCGGTCGTCATCGGCGGCATCGAGGCGAGCCTCAGGCGCTTTGCCCACTACGATTTCTGGGAAGACAAGGTGCGCCGCTCGGCGCTTCTGGACGCGAAAGCGGACCTGCTTGTCTACGGCATGGGCGAGACGCCGCTGTTGGAGATGGTGCGGCGGCTCCAGAAGGGGGAGCCTTTTGCCTCCATCAAGGATCTCAGGGGGACCGCCTACATCGCCGCCACCCCTCCGGAGACCGGGGAACTGCTGGAGCTTCCCAGCTTCGAGACGGTCGTCTCCGACAAGGCGGCCTATGGGGAATCTTTCCGGCTTTTGTCGGGCGAGCAGAACCCCGCCTGCGCGAAGGTGGTGGTTCAGCGCCACGCGGAGCGCTTTCTCGTCTGCAATCCCCCGGCTTGGCCCCTTTCCGAGCAGGCGCTGGACGCGATCTACGCGCTACCTTTCGTGAAAGCGCCCCATCCAAGCTACAAGGAGGCGATCCCCGCCTACGAGCAGATCCGCAATTCCATCACCACGCACCGGGGGTGCTTCGGCGGCTGCGCCTTCTGCGCCATCACCCACCACCAGGGAAAGACCATCCAGTCCAGAAGCGAGGAAAGCGTTTTGCGGGAATTGGAGCGGCTGGCGGCGCTACCCTGGTTTCGCGGCAGCGTAAGCGACCTGGGCGGGCCGACGGCAAATATGTTCGGCCTTTCCTGCGGCAACAAGGAGGAGGGGCGCAAGTGCCGCCGGGAGAGCTGCCTGTACCCCAAGGTCTGCGGCAACCTGGTCACCACCGATGCCAGGAGTTCCAGGCTTCTTGCCAAGGCCAGGAAGATCTCCGGGGTGAGAAACGTGGCAGTCTCCTCAGGGGTGCGCTACGACCTTTTGGAGCGTCAGCCCAACTACCTGCGCGAGCTGGTCGCGCATCACGTGAGCGGTCTGTTGAAGGTCGCCCCCGAGCACTTGACCGACAGGGTCACCTCGGTGATGCGCAAGCCCGGGCATGCCTGCTTCGAGCGCTTCAGGGATTCCTTCATGCGAGAGAGCGCCAAGGCCGGCAAGAGACAGTACATCGTCCCCTACTTCATCTCGGGACACCCGGGATGCACTCTCTCGGATATGGTCGATCTCGCTCTGGTGCTTAAGCGGTTGGGGATGAAGGTGGAGCAGGTGCAGGATTTCACCCCGACGCCGGGAACCCTTTCCACCTGCATCTACCATACGGGCGTGGATCCCTTTACCGGGGAGAAGGTGTACGTGGCGAAGAGCGGCCGGGAGAAGGGACTTCAGAAATCTCTGCTCTTATACCATGTGCCGGAGGAGAGAAAGAGCTGCCTGCAGGCGCTCAGGGAATGTGGCAGGGAAGACGCGGCGGAAGAGCTTTTCGGGATTGGAAGGAGGTAGCCATGCACTACTTGTTGTTCTACGAGGTGGCGCCGGATTACCTGGAGCGCCGCGGCGAGTATCGTGCCGAGCATCTGGCGCTTGCGTGGGAGGCGGTTGAGCGGGGCGAGCTGCTGCTGGGCGGGGCGCTGGCCGACCCCGCCGATGGCGCCGTGCTGCTGTTCCAGGCGGATTCCCCTGCGGTGCCGGAGGCGTTCGCCAAGGCGGACCCCTACGTGCTGAACGGACTCGTTGCCAGGTGGAGCGTGCGCGCCTGGACCACGGTGGTCGGGGCGCTCGCGCAGGCGCCGGTGGGCCCAAGGTAGCGGCACAATCGCGGGAGCGCCGCTCTCAAGGCGCCAGTGGGGCGGGGCGATGTCTGGGCGCTAGACGGCTGGGCGAACCTGAACCTGGTGCGCGACGGGTGCTATGGCGGCTCCAGAATGACATGGGGAATCCAGTCGCATCTCCACCGGGGCAAGCGCCTCGGCCAGGGCCGGCATCCCTTTTTTTACCTCGAACCTTGCTCCCGCTTGCAACAGGTAGTCCCGGCCGTCCCCGACTGTCAGCCAGATGGTTCCCTTGAGACATCGCAGTGTCAATGCGCCCTTGCCAGCTTCCAGTTGCAGCAACTCCCCTTTGTCGAGACTGCAGTTCATGTTCGTCCCCCTTTTCGTTTAGTGGATCAACTATAGCGATGAGCCGAGGATGAGTACAGACACAGGGGTCGCGATATGTCGCCGTTACAGTTGCTGCAGAGGCCAACTGTTGCCATTGCAAAGCGGAGCGACTGTGCCCCAGGCGGTTTGCTTTGATTTGAATCCGCCCTTGCTCTTTTTTGTCTTTGGACACGATGCGCGCCAGCGATCCACAATTATTGTTGCGCGGCGGGAAATGGCCGATATAGTGTTTCTTTTCCTGGATCGCTTCCGGGGCGCGTCTC
The DNA here is from genome assembly GCF_014218275.1 of Citrifermentans bremense. Lineage (NCBI taxonomy): Bacteria > Pseudomonadati > Thermodesulfobacteriota > Desulfuromonadia > Geobacterales > Geobacteraceae > Citrifermentans > Citrifermentans bremense. Next base: position 3,706,880 of record NZ_AP023213.1, on the reverse strand, counting down.
GCGAAAATATGCGGGTGTACCTTGTCGGTTGGAAAAAAAATCACTCCCGGAAAAAAAGATATTGACACCAAGGGGGTTTTGCTTTAGAACAGGGATTCGCTTCGCAACGCAAGCTTTCGAAGCAAAGCAGGGCGCGATGGTAGCGGAATCGGCTGGCGTAGCTCAATTGGTAGAGCAGCTGACTTGTAATCAGCAGGTTGCGGGTTCGAGTCCCATCGTCAGCTCCAACTGACAATTAGTAAGCACTTCTGTCTGGAGGGATTCCCGAGCGGCCAAAGGGAACAGACTGTAAATCTGTCGTCATCGACTTCGGAGGTTCGAATCCTCCTCCCTCCACCATACAAACTTCAGATGAGATGAGCGTCTGCTCAATCCAGGAGATCGTAAGGTCGTTGGTACTGGGTGAGTGGGTGGCGAGTCGAGTCAAAAAACTTCTAGCAGGGAATGGGCGGGAATAGCTCAGTTGGCTAGAGCATCAGCCTTCCAAGCTGAGGGTCGCGGGTTCGAGTCCCGTTTCCCGCTCCAAAAATTGAATAAGCCCACATAGCTCAGTAGGTAGAGCACTTCCTTGGTAAGGAAGAGGTCACCGGTTCGAATCCGGTTGTGGGCTCCACTCTCTCTTTTAAAAAACAAAACAAAGCTATACATAAACACGCTGTCGATACATCAGGGAGGATTCCTCATGGCTAAAGCTAAATTCGAAAGAACTAAACCGCATGTGAACATAGGGACCATCGGTCACGTCGACCACGGCAAGACCACCCTGACCGCGGCAATCACCAAGGTACTCGCAGGCAAAGGCCAGGCCGAGTTCAAGGCATTCGACCAGATCGACAACGCTCCGGAAGAGCGCGAGCGTGGTATCACCATCGCGACCGCCCACGTCGAGTACGAAACCGACAAGCGTCACTACGCTCACGTCGACTGCCCGGGCCACGCCGACTACGTAAAGAACATGATCACCGGTGCGGCGCAGATGGACGGCGCTATCCTGGTTGTTTCCGCAGCAGACGGCCCGATGCCGCAGACCCGTGAGCACATCCTGCTCGCACGTCAGGTTGGCGTCCCCTACATCGTCGTGTTCCTGAACAAGGCCGACATGGTGGACGACGAAGAGCTCCTCGAGCTGGTCGAGCTGGAAGTTCGCGAACTCCTCTCCTCCTACGACTTCCCGGGCGACGATATCCCCATCATCAAGGGTTCCGCTCTGAAAGGGCTCGAGGGTGACCAGGGCGAGCTGGGCGAGCAGGCCATCATGAAGCTGATGGAAGCTGTCGACACCTACATCCCGGAGCCGCAGCGCGCCATCGACAAGCCCTTCCTGATGCCGGTCGAGGACGTTTTCTCCATCTCCGGTCGCGGTACCGTCGCAACCGGTCGTGTAGAGCGCGGGATTGTGAAGGTCGGCGAAGAGGTCGAGATCGTCGGCATGAAAGCCACCACCAAGACCACCGTAACCGGCGTCGAGATGTTCCGTAAGCTCCTCGACGAAGGCCGCGCAGGCGACAACATCGGCGCACTGCTCCGCGGCGTGAAGCGTGAAGAGATCGAGCGCGGCCAGGTTCTGGCCAAGCCGGGCTCCATCACCCCGCACACCAAGTTCAAGGCAGAAGCCTACATCCTCTCCAAAGAGGAAGGCGGCCGCCACACCCCGTTCTTCAACGGTTACCGTCCGCAGTTCTACTTCAGGACCACCGACGTGACCGGCGTGGTTGACCTTGAGGCTGGCGTAGAGATGGTCATGCCGGGCGACAACGTCTCGGTGACCGTCAACCTGATCACCCCGATCGCGATGGACGAAGGTCTGCGTTTCGCAATCCGCGAAGGCGGCCGTACCGTCGGCGCAGGTGTTGTAGCCTCCATCATCGAGTAAGGCACATCGAGCGCGCGCTTCGCTGCCGGTTTCCCCGGTACGAAGCGCGATGCTCTTTTTAAATTAGTTTGAAAAGGACACAAAGACATGCCTAGAGACATCATCACCCTTGGTTGCACCGAGTGCAAACAGCGTAACTATACGACCACCAAGAACAAGAAAAATACGCCGCAGAAACTGGAGTTCAACAAGTACTGCCGTTTCTGCCAGAAGCACACTCTGCACAAGGAAACTAAATAGTTCAGTTTGGGACCCCGCTCTTTGGGATCCCCGCCGCAGGCCAGTAGCTCTAACGGCTAGAGCACCGGTCTCCAAAACCGGGTGTTGGGGGTTCGAATCCCTCCTGGCCTGCCATTTTTTTGTAAATTCACCAAGTGGGGAGTGACAAGTGCTCGCTAAAGCCAAGACTTTTTTTGAGGACGTACAGGCGGAGCTTGCCAAGGTGACTTGGCCGACCCGCAAGGAGACCATCTCTACAGCTCAGGTAGTCGTCGTCATCATCGTGATCATCTCTCTATATCTTGGCGCCTGCGACGTGGTCCTTACTAAGCTCATCAGGTCGATTCTTCGCTAGGGGACTGAAAATGGCACATAAATGGTACGGCGTACACACCTACTCCGGATTCGAGAACAAGGTGCGCCTCTCGCTTGCCGAGCGCATCAAGAACCTCGAAATGGAGGAGTTCTTCGGCGAGATCCTGATCCCGTGCGAAACCGTCGTCGAACTGAAAAAGGGGGAGAAGAAGACTTCATCCAGGAAGTTCTTCCCCGGCTACATCCTGGTCAACATGGAATTGAACGACGACACCTGGCACGTGGTCAAGGAGACCGCAAAAGTGACCGGGTTCGTCGGAGGCAACAACCCCTTCCCGATACCGGACGACGAAGTCGCCAAGATCACGAAGAGGATGGAGGAGGGCGCCGAGAAGCCCCGCCCCAAGGTCCTCTTCGAGGTGGGCGAGACGGTGCGGGTCATCGACGGACCATTCCTCAACTTCTCCGGCGTAGTCGAGGACGTGAAGCCCGACAAGGGGAAACTCAAGGTCATGGTAAGCATCTTCGGGCGCGCCACCCCGGTCGAGCTCGAGTTCATGCAGGTAGAAAAGCAGTAGGGGCGACCCTTCTGTTACCTATAAGACGCTTCAGGCAGTTCGAAGGAATGATAAAGGAGTAGGAAAATGGCGAAAAAAATCACCGGTTATATAAAGCTGCAGGTACCCGCAGGAAAGGCTAACCCCTCTCCCCCGATCGGTCCCGCACTCGGTCAGCACGGCGTCAACATCATGGAGTTCTGCAAGGCTTTCAACGCGAAGACCCAGGCCGACGAGGGTACCATTACCCCGGTCGTCATCACCGTCTACGCCGACAGGTCCTTCACCTTCATCACCAAGACCCCGCCGGCTCCGGTCCTCATCAAGAAGGCTCTCGGCCTCCAGAGCGGCTCCGCGGTCCCCAACAAGACCAAGGTCGGCAAGCTCACCAAGGACCAGGTCCGCGAGATCGCTACCAAGAAGATGCCCGACCTCAACGCCGCGAGCCTTGAGGCTGCCATGAAGACCATCGAAGGCACCGCGCGCAGCATGGGCGTTGAAATAGTTTAAGTAAAGAGAGGGTAACTAGAAATGTCTATGTCAAAGAAGCTTAAAGAGGCTCGCGCCAAGGTCGACAGGACCAAAACCTATCCCCTCGCGGATGGCCTTGAGCTGGTTAAAGGCGCGGCATTCGCCAAGTTCGACGAGACCGTCGACCTCGTGGTGAAGCTGGGCGTCGATCCCCGTCACGCAGACCAGATGGTCCGCGGCGCAGTGGTGCTCCCGAACGGCCTGGGCAAGGACGTGCGCGTCCTCGTTTTCGCCAAGGGCGAGAAGGAGAAGGAGGCCCGCGAGGCCGGCGCCGATTTCGTGGGCGCCGACGACCTGGTCGCCAAGATCCAGGGCGGCTGGTTCGAATTCGACACCGCCATCGCTACCCCGGACATGATGGGTGTGGTCGGCAAGATCGGTAAGCTCCTCGGTCCCCGCGGCCTGATGCCGAACCCGAAAGTCGGCACCGTGACCTTCGACCTGGCCCGCGCCATCAAGGAATCCAAGTCCGGCAAGGTCGAGTTCCGCGTCGAGAAGGCTGGTATCGTCCACGCCCCGGTAGGGAAGGTCTCCTTCGGTGCCGACGTGCTGAAGCAGAACGTGGTCGCCCTGGTGGAAGCCCTCCAGAAAGCGAAACCGGCTGCTGCCAAGGGCACCTACATGAAGAAGGTCTCCGTATCTTCCACCATGGGCCCCGGCGTCAACATCGATCTCGCTGACATCAGCGCGATCTTGAAATAAAAAGCAGTAAAGCTGTAAAGCCAAAGTCAAAGACAGTAGGTGCCTGAAAAACAGATTGAGAGAGAAACAGATTGAGATTGAGATAAAGCTTTTAGCTTCTCCTTAACCTTAATCTTAGTCTTAGTCTTAATCTGCCTCTAGGGTTAAACGCCTCGCGGCGGCCAACCGAGACTTGCAAGACGTTGCGCGAAAATGCATGTTCCCGCAACTTCCTGACTTTGGCGGGGTTCCGTACCCGTATACCAAAAGAAAGGAGGAAGGCGCTTGAATAAGGAAAACAAACAAGAACTTGTTGCCGAGATGCACGACAAGCTCCAGAGGGCCCAGGCGGTCTTTCTCGCGGATTTCCGCGGGATGAACGTCGGCCAGGCCACCGAGCTCAGAAACGAGCTCAGGAAAGCGAACGCCGAGTACAAGGTCGTCAAGAACACCCTGCTCGAGATCGCTTCCAAAGGGACCGACAAGGAAGGGCTCAACCCCTACTACGCCGGCCCTACGGCTATCGCTCTTTGCTACGACGATCCCGTCGCAGCGGCCAAGGTGCTGTCCCGCTTCAACAAGGAAAACACCAACCCGTTTACCTTGAAAGCCGGCGTGCTCACCGGCAAGACCATCAACGTGGCTGACATCCAGGCCCTGGCGGACCTGCCGAGCCGCGAAGTGCTTATCGCCAAGATGCTGGGCAGCATGCAGGCACCGGCAAGCAACTTCGTACGCGTTCTGGCAGCAGTCCCGGGCGGCTTTGTACGCGCGCTGGACGCGATCCGCGCACAGAAAGAAGCCTAGTCACAGTTCACACACACTTTCGCTCAACCATCTAAAATATTCTGTGGAGGAATAAAGAAATGGCTATCACCAAAGAAGAAGTAATCAGCTTCATCGAAAACATGTCCGTACTCGAACTTGCTAACCTCGTGAAAGAGCTCGAGGAGAAGTTCGGCGTTTCCGCAGCAGCTCCGGTTGCTGTCGCTGCTGCAGGCCCGGCTGCTGGCCCGGCTGAGTCCGCTGAAGAGAAGACCGAGTTCGACGTCATCCTGAAATCCGCTGGCGCCAACAAGATCGCAGTCATCAAGGTCGTCCGCGGCCTGACCTCCCTCGGCCTCAAAGAAGCCAAGGACCTGGTCGACGGCGCACCGCAGCCGGTCAAGACTGGCATCTCCAAAGAAGAAGCTGCTGACGCACAGAAGCAGCTGGTCGAGGCAGGCGCAGAAGTGGAAGTGAAATAAGTAGTCCTGCACCGATCTTTACCAAAGCCAAGGTCGCTTCATGCGGCCTTGGCTGTTCTATTTTAGTTTGAGGCCGCTTCACCCCGCTGTACCCGCCACACCTACCACAGCAGGAAATTCAAGGGGGTGGAGGTCTTCCAAGGCGTTCACCACAAGGAGAAGATATGGCTTATTCAATCGCGAATAACCCCCTGTTGCGCAAGAACTTCGCCAAGATCCACAAGATCATCGACATACCGAACCTCATCGACATCCAGAAAAATTCCTACAAGAGATTCCTCCAACTCGACACTCCCGTAGACGCACGCAAGAACTCCGGCCTCGAGGCCGTTTTCCGCAGCGTGTTCCCGATCAGGGACTTCAGCGACACCGCCTCGCTTGAGTACGTTTCGTATTCGCTGGGCGCGCCGAAGTACGACGTGGAGGAGTGCCACCAGCGCGGGATGACCTTTGCGGCCCCGATGAAGGTGAAGGTGAGGCTGGTAGTGTGGGATGTGGCGAAGGACCCCGGTACCAGATCGATCCGCGACATCAAGGAGCAGGAGGTTTATTTCGGCGAAATCCCGCTGATGACCGACAACGGGACCTTTATCATAAACGGCACCGAGCGCGTCATCGTGAGCCAGCTGCACCGCTCTCCGGGCGTGTTCTACGACCACGACAAAGGGAAGACCCACTCCAGCGGCAAGGTGCTCTACTCCGCTCGCGTGATCCCGTACCGCGGCTCGTGGCTTGACTTTGAATTTGACCATAAAGACATCCTTTATGTCCGCATAGACAGACGCCGCAAGATGCCGGCCACCGTGCTCCTCAAGGCGCTCGGCTACTCCAACGACGCGCTGATCAACTACTTCTACAAGTCCGAGGAAGTGAAGGTCGGCGAAAACGGCGCCATGACCAAGCTCGCCGACGCTGAGCTTCTCTCCAACCAGAAGGCGACCGCGGACATCGTGGATCCTGCTACCGGCGAGGTGATCCTCAAGGCGAACCGCAAGTTCACCAAGGCGGCGCTCAGGAAGATGACCGAGCACGGGATCAAGGAGATCCCCATCTCCGAGGAGGAGGTGGTTGGAAAGGTCGCCTCGCACGACATCTACGATCCCGCCACCGGCGAGATCCTGGTCGAGTGCAACGAGGAGATCTCCCAGGCGAAGCTCGAGGAGATGATCCAGAAGGGGATCACCTCCTTCCAGGTGCTCTTCATCGACAACCTGCACGTCACCTCCAGCTTCCGCGACACCATCCTGATCGACAAGATCGGCTCCACCGACGAGGCGCTGATCGAGATCTACCGCCGTCTGCGTCCGGGCGATCCCCCGACTTTAAAGAGCGCGCTGGTCCTCTTCGAGAACCTGTTCTTCAACGCGGAGCGCTACGACCTCTCCGCCGTCGGCCGCCTGAAGCTCAACTACAAGCTGGGCGTGGACGTGCCGCTTGACTGCATGACGCTCACCCGCGAGGACATCCTCGAGGTGGTGCGCTACCTGATCGAGCTGAAAAACGGCAAGGGCAACATCGACGACATCGACCACCTGGGCAACCGCCGTGTCCGCGCCGTGGGCGAGCTCCTGGAAAACCAGTACCGCATCGGCCTGGTCAGGATGGAGCGCGCCATCAAGGAGCGCATGTCTCTCCAGGAAGTCGAGAACCTGATGCCGCACGACCTGATCAACTCCAAGCCGGTCTCCGCGGTGGTGAAGGAGTTCTTCGGTTCCTCGCAGCTCTCGCAGTTCATGGACCAGACCAACCCGCTCTCCGAGGTCACGCACAAGCGTCGTCTCTCGGCTCTCGGACCGGGGGGCTTGACCCGCGAGCGCGCAGGCTTCGAGGTCCGCGACGTACACCCGACCCACTACGGCCGCGTCTGCCCGATCGAAACCCCTGAGGGTCCGAACATCGGTCTCATTGCGTCGCTCTCCACCTATGCGCGGATCAACGAGCACGGCTTCGTCGAGACGCCGTACCGCGTGGTCAGGGACGGGCGCGTCACCGACGAGGTCCGCTTCTTCTCGGCTCTCGAAGAGGAAGGGCACGCCATCGCCCAGGCCAACGCCGAGATCGACGAAACCGGGCGCTTCGCAGCCGACTACATCTCGGCGAGGAAGTCCGGCGAGTTCGTCCTCGTCGGCCGCGACGAACTGGAGCTCATGGACGTGGCCCCGATGCAGCTCGTTTCCGTCGCTGCATCGCTGATCCCGTTCCTCGAGAACGACGACGCAAACCGCGCGCTCATGGGTTCCAACATGCAGCGTCAGGCAGTGCCGCTTCTGCGCGCCGACTCCCCGCTGGTCGGTACCGGCATGGAGCGCGTCGTGGCGAGGGACTCCGGGGTCTCTCTGGTCGCCCGTCACAACGGCGTGGTTGAATCGGTCGACGCCTCCAGGATCGTCGTCAAGATCGACGAGGACCAGTACGATGCGACCGGCACCGGCGTCGACATCTACAACCTGATCAAGTTCGCCCGTTCCAACCAGAACACCTGCATCAACCAGCGGCCGCTGGTCAAGGTAGGCGACCACGTCACGTCCGGCGACATCATCGCCGACGGCCCCTCCACCGACATGGGCGAACTGGCGCTGGGACAGAACGTGCTTATCGCCTTCATGCCGTGGGGCGGCTACAACTACGAGGACTCCATCCTCATCTCGGAGCGCCTGGTAAAAGACGACCGCTACACCTCGATCCACATCGAGGAGTTCGAGGCCGTCGCCCGCGACACCAAGCTCGGCAAGGAGGAGATCACCTCCGATATCCCGAACCTGGGCGAAGAGACCCTGAAGGACCTGGACGAGTCCGGCATCATCAGGATCGGCGCGGAAGTCCGTCCGGGCGACATCCTGGTCGGCAAGATCACTCCGAAGGGCGAGACCCAGCTCTCCCCGGAAGAGAAACTCTTGCGCGCCATCTTCGGCGAAAAGGCGGGCGACGTGCGCGACACCTCGCTGCGCGTGCCGCCGGGGGTCGAAGGGACCGTTATCGGCGCCAAGATCTTCTCCCGCAAGGGCGCCGACAAGGACGCCCGTACCGAGATCATCGAGAAGGCCGAGGAAATGCGCCTGCGGAAAGACGAGCAGGACGAGATCCGGATCATCCGTGATTCGGCTATCGGCAAGCTGAAGAAACTGCTGGTGGGGAAAACCGCCGCAGTGAAGATAGAAGGGGCCGACGGCAAGGTGCTGATCCCGAAAGGGGCGGCCATCACCGAGGAGATGCTGAAATCCTTCTCCATGGACCGCTGGGACGAGATCTCCATCGCCGATGACGACACCGTCGACGAGAAGGTAGCCCAGACCCTCTCCACGCTGAACCAGCAGATCGACATCATCAAGTACGTCTTCGACGACAAGGTGCAGAAGCTGCGCCGTGGCGACGACCTTCCGCCGGGCGTCATCAAGATGGTCAAGGTCTACATCGCCATCAAGAGAAAGCTCCAGGTCGGCGACAAGATGGCCGGCCGTCACGGCAACAAGGGCGTCGTCTCCAGGATCCTCCCCGAGGAGGACATGCCGTACATGGAAGACGGTCGTCCGGTCGAGATCGTGCTGAACCCGCTGGGCGTTCCTTCCCGTATGAACGTCGGGCAGATCCTGGAAATGCACCTCGGCTGGGCCGCCAAAGGCCTGGGTTGGAAGATCGAGGAGTTCCTTGAGAAGAACGCTCCGCACGATGAGATCCGGAGCTTCCTGAAGGGTGCCTACGACAACCCCGACATGGACCGGTTCCTCGACAAGCTGGAAGGGGAGGAACTCCTCAACGTGGCGAAGCGCCTGAAGCGCGGCGTCCCGATGTCGTCGCCGGTATTCGAAGGGGCGAGCGAGGATTCGATCCAGTCGATGCTGACCCACGCCGGCTTCAGCACCACCGGGCAGGTCACCTTGTACGACGGCAAGAGCGGCGACAAGTTCATGCACAAAGTCACGGTCGGCATCATGTACTTCCTGAAGCTGCACCACCTGGTCGATGACAAGATCCATGCGAGGTCCATCGGACCCTACTCGCTGGTCACCCAGCAGCCGCTGGGGGGCAAGGCCCAGTTCGGTGGGCAGAGGCTCGGGGAGATGGAAGTCTGGGCCATGGAGGCCTACGGCGCCGCTTACGCGCTGCAGGAATTCCTCACCGTCAAGTCCGACGACGTGGCCGGCCGCACCAGGATGTACGAGGCGATCGTCAAAGGGAAGCACACCCTCGAACCGGGTCTGCCGGAATCGTTCAACGTCCTCATCAAGGAACTCCAGTCCCTTGGCCTCGACGTGGAACTTCTGGAAGGCGACGAGGACTAGGGTGGTCGGACGTCGGACAGGTCGGACAAGTCTGACAGGTCCGACTGGTCCGACTGTCGGACGGAACGCTCTCAACTGATTACGTAACTCCTACTGCTAAGGAGGAATATACTTTGGAAGACATTTTTAACTTTTTCGATAAGCCGAAGGACCCGCTCCACTTCTCTTCCATCAAGATCTCGATCTCCTCGCCGGACAAGATCCGCGAGCGTTCCTTCGGGGAAGTGAAGAAGCCGGAAACCATCAACTACCGTACCTTCAAGCCGGAGCGCGACGGCCTGTTCTGCGCCAAGATCTTCGGACCGACCAAGGACTACGAGTGCAACTGCGGCAAGTACAAGCGCATGAAGCACCGCGGCATCGTCTGCGAGAAGTGCGGCGTCGAGGTCATCCCGTCCAAGGTGCGCCGCGAGCGTCTGGGTCACATCGACCTGGCCACCCCGGTGGCACACATCTGGTTCCTGAAGTCGCTCCCGTCCAGGATCGGCAACCTGATGGACATAACGCTTAAGGACCTCGAGAAGGTGCTCTACTTCGAGGCCTACGTGGTGACCGACCCGAAGGAAACCGGCCTTGCCTTCGGCACCGTCTTCTCCGAGGACCAGTACCAGAAGGCGCTCGAAGAGTACAACTACGGCTTCGAGGCCGGCATGGGTGCTGCGGCAATCCGCACCTGCCTCACCTCGATGGACCTGGACCAGCTCTCCGAGCAACTCCGCATCGAGATGCAGGAGGCGACTTCAGAGGCCAAGCGCAAGAAGACCGCCAAACGCCTCAAGGTAATCGAGGCGTTCAAGAACTCCGGCAACAAGCCCGAGTGGATGATCCTCGAGTGCATCCCGGTCCTGCCGCCGGAGCTCCGCCCGCTGGTTCCCCTCGACGGCGGCCGCTTCGCTACCTCCGACCTGAACGACCTGTACCGTCGCGTCATCAACCGCAACAACCGGTTGAAGCGCCTGATGGAGCTGCAGGCCCCCGAGGTCATCATCCGCAACGAAAAGCGCATGCTGCAGGAGGCTGTCGACGCGTTGTTCGACAACGGCCGCCGCGGCCGCGCCATTGCAGGCCCGAACAAGCGCCCGCTGAAGTCCCTCTCCGACATGCTCAAGGGAAAGAGCGGCCGCTTCCGCCAGAACCTCCTCGGCAAGCGTGTCGACTACTCCGGCCGTTCCGTTATCGTCGTCGGCCCGGAACTGCGCCTGCACCAGTGCGGTCTGCCGAAGAAGATGGCTCTGGAGCTCTTCAAGCCGTTCATCTACAACAAGCTCGAGGAGCGTGGCTTCGTCACCACCATCAAGAGCGCGAAGAAGATGGTGGAGAAGGAGAAGCCGGAGGTCTGGGACGTTCTGGAGGAGGTAATCAAGGAACACCCGGTCCTCTTGAACCGCGCCCCGACCCTGCACAGGCTCGGCATCCAGGCGTTTGAGCCGGTCCTGATTGAGGGTAAGGCTATCCAGCTCCATCCGCTGGTCTGCACCGCCTTCAACGCCGACTTCGACGGCGACCAGATGGCGGTCCACCTCCCCCTCTCCGTAGAGAGCCAGGTGGAGGCGCGCGTCCTCATGATGTCCACCAACAACATCCTGTCGCCGGCGCACGGCAAGCCGATCATCGTGCCGTCGCAGGATATGGTTCTCGGCATCTACTACATGACCCGCGAGAAGTACTTCGCCCAGGGTGAAGGTAAGATCTTCGCCTCTCCGGACGAGGTGAACATCGCCTGGGATGCAGGCGAGATCCACCTGCAGGCGCGCATCAAGGTGAGGATGAAGAACCTCGTCTCCGACGAGAAGCCCACCCTGATCGAGACCACGACCGGCCGCGTGCTTCTGCGCGACATCCTGCCGGACGCGGTGCCTTTTGCGACCATCAACAAGGTCATGACCAAGAAGGAGCTCTCCAACCTGGTGGACGTCTGCTACCGTCTGGCCGGGAACAAGGAGACGGTCATCCTCGCCGACAAGCTGAAGGCGATCGGTTTCCGCTACGCGGCCAAAGCCGGTATCTCCATCTCCATCAACGACATGGTCATCCCGGAAGGAAAGTCGGCCATCATCACCCGCGCGACGGAAGAGGTGCAGGAGATCCAGAATCAGTACACCGAGGGTCTCATCACCGACGGCGAGCGCTACAACAAGGTCATCGACATCTGGGCGAAATCCACCGAGGACATCGCGAAAGAGATGCTGGACAACCTCTCCCGCGACACCATCCTCGATCCGGAAGGCAAAGAAGTGAAGGTCCCCTCCTTCAACGCGATCCACATGATGGCCGACTCGGGCGCAAGGGGTAGCGCACAGCAGATCCGCCAGCTGGCAGGGATGAGGGGACTCATGGCCAAGCCTTCCGGCGAGATCATCGAGACCCCGATCACCGCGAACTTCCGCGAGGGTCTCACCGTGCTCCAGTACTTCATCTCCACCCACGGCGCACGTAAGGGTCTGGCCGATACCGCGCTCAAGACGGCGAACTCCGGTTACCTCACCCGCCGTCTGGTCGACGTCGCCCAGGACGCCATCATCACCGAGGCGGACTGCGGCACCATCGACGGGCTCACCGTCTCCTCCCTCACCGAGGGGGGCGAGGTCATCGAGCATATCGGCGACCGCATCCTCGGCCGCGTGGCGCTCGACGACATCCTCGACCCGGTCACCGGCGACGTGCTGGTCCCGGCCAACGAGGAGATCGACGAAACCCTGGTGGCGAAGATCGAGGCCGCCGGCCTCGAGAAGGTCAAGATCCGCTCGGTGCTCACCTGCGAGAGCCGCCGCGGCATCTGCGCCAAGTGCTACGGCCGCGACCTGGCACGCGGACACCTGGTGAACCGCGGCGAGGCGGTCGGCGTCATTGCCGCCCAGTCCATCGGCGAGCCGGGCACCCAGCTCACCATGCGTACCTTCCACATCGGTGGTACTGCTTCCAGGCGCGCCGAGCAGACCGCGTTGGAGGCGAGGAACGAAGGCTTCGCCAAGTTCATCAACATCAACTACGTCACCAACTCGGAAGGGCACCACATCGTCATGAACCGCAACGGCGAGCTCGCCATCGTGGACGAGACCGGGCGCGAGCGCGAGAAGTACGGTGTCGTCTACGGCGCGAAGATCAAGGTCAGCCCGGAAGAGAAGGTCACCCAGGGGCAGTCGGTCGCCGAGTGGGACCCGTACACCATGCCGATCCTCACCGAGATCGCCGGCCGGGTCAAGTTCGGTGACGTCATCGAGGGTGTCACCATGGAGGAGCAGGTCGACGAAGTCACCGGCCTCTCCAGGAAGGTCATCATCGAGACCCGCGACGCCGACAAGCGTCCGCGCATCACCATCAAGGACGAAAGCGGCAAGACGGCCAAGATCGGCGAGAACCTCCTGGCACGCTACTACCTCCCGGTGGGCTCCAACATCAACGTGCTGGAAGACACCGAAGTGAACGCAGGCGACGTGATCGCCAAGATCCCGCGCGAAACCACCAAGACCAAGGACATCACCGGTGGTCTGCCGCGCGTAGCCGAACTGTTCGAGGCGAGAAAGCCCAAGGACTTCGCGGTCATCACCGAGATCGACGGCGTGGTTGCTTTCGGCAAGGACGCCAAGGGCAAGCGCAAGGTCCTGGTCACCCCGGAACTGGGCGAGCCGAAGGAATACCTCATCCCCAAAGGGAAGCACATCAGCGTCCACGAAGGGGACCATGTCCGCGCCGGCGAGGCGCTCATGGACGGCTCATCCAACCCGCACGACATCCTGCGCGTACTGGGTCAGAAAGAGCTGGCCAAGTACCTGGTCGACGAGGTCCAGGAGGTGTATCGACTCCAGGGCGTCAAGATCAACGACAAGCACATCGAGACCATCGTACGTCAGATGCTGCGCCGCGTAAGAGTCAAGGATGTCGGCGACACCAATCTGCTCATCGACGATCAGATCGAGCGCTGGGTCTTTGAGGAAGAAAACGAAAAAGCCATGGAGAAAGGCGGGCGTCCTGCAACGGCTGAGTCACTGCTCCTTGGCATAACGAAGGCGTCGCTTTCTACCGAGTCATTTATTTCTGCTGCTTCCTTCCAGGAAACAACAAAAGTATTGACACAAGCTTCCATAGAAGGTAAGGTTGATAGTCTTCGCGGTCTCAAAGAGAACGTGATTATGGGCCGCTTGATCCCGGCGGGAACGGGATTGGCTCTTTACCGCAACCTGCGCATGGTTGCTGAGGAGCCAGTAATCATTCCGGAGCCAGTTGAACCGGAAGATGAAGAAATCTACGAAGAAGAAGCCTAGCCTGAATGCTCGGTCGGAGGAAGAGGGGTTCCCCTGAATCCTCCGACCGATTTCTCACTTTTTTCAAAATAAAACTTGACAAGCGCCGTATGCGCTGTTATTTTCGTCGCTTCCGCCGGGAGACCATCTCCCTTGCGGGAAGAATTGCGTGAGAGGAATGTATGCCAACTATTAATCAGCTTATTCGTCATGGTCGGGAGTCAAAGGGTGATAAATCCACTGCTCCGGCACTCAGGAGCTGCCCGCAGAAGAGGGGCGTTTGCACCAGGGTTTACACCACAACCCCGAAGAAACCGAACTCCGCACTCCGCAAGGTTGCGAGGGTAAGGCTTACCAACGGCGTTGAGGTGACCTCCTACATTCCGGGTGTTGGTCACAACCTCCAGGAGCACTCCGTCGTTCTGATCAGGGGCGGCAGGGTCAAGGACCTTCCGGGTGTTCGTTACCACATCGTCCGCGGCACGCTCGACTCTGTCGGCGTCAAGGGTCGGATGAAGAGTCGTTCGAAGTACGGGGCCAAAAGACCCAAGTAACCGATTAAAGTGAGAGGTTTGACATGCCAAGAAGAAGAGAAGTAGCCAAGCGGGTAATTCTTCCAGATCCTAAATATGCGGATAGGGTAGTTGCCAAGCTCATCAATATAATCATGCTGGACGGCAAGAAGTCGACCGCAGAGAAGGCCCTTTACGGGGCGATGGAAATCGCTGCCGGCAAGGCCGGTGAAGAGCCGGTCAAGGTGCTCAAGAAGTGCCTGGACAACATCAAGCCGATGCTCGAAGTCAAGTCCCGCAGGGTCGGCGGTTCCACCTACCAGGTGCCGGTCGAGGTGCGTCCCGAGCGTCGCGTCTCCCTGGCGATGCGCTGGCTGGTGAAGTACTCCAACGCCAGGAGCGAGAAGACTGTTACCGACAAGCTGGCTGGTGAGATCCTTGACGCGTACAACAACCGCGGCTCCGCGGTGAAGAAGCGCGAGGACACCCACAAGATGGCAGAGGCGAACCGCGCCTTCGCCCACTACCGCTGGTAGCTTTCGGCGGCACACATTAAGGCTTAGAGAGCAACTCGAAGGAGATAGTAAGTGGCACGTCAGGTTTCGTTGGAAATGACCCGTAATATCGGGATCATGGCTCACATAGATGCAGGGAAGACCACCACCACGGAGCGTATCCTCTACTACACCGGTGTCTCCCACAGGATCGGCGAAGTCCACGACGGCGCCGCTACCATGGACTGGATGGAGCAGGAGCAGGAGCGCGGCATCACCATCACCTCCGCTGCTACCACCTGCAACTGGAAGGACCACCGCATCAACATCATCGACACCCCGGGGCACGTCGACTTCACCATCGAGGTCGAGCGCTCCCTGCGTGTTCTCGACGGCGCGGTCGCCGTCTTCTGCTCGGTCGGTGGCGTCGAGCCCCAGTCCGAGACCGTCTGGCGTCAGGCTGACAAGTACCACGTCCCCCGCATCGCGTTCATCAACAAGATGGACCGCATCGGTGCAGACTTCTTCCGTGGCGTCGCCATGATCAAAGACCGCCTCAAGGCGAACCCTGTGCCGCTGCAGATCCCGATCGGCTCCGAGGAGAACTACAAGGGCGTCGTCGACCTTATCCTGATGAAGGGTATCGTCTGGAACGACGAGTCCATGGGCGCAACCTACGACGTCATCGACATCCCGGCGGACCTGGTCGAGCAGGCTAACGAATACCGCGAGGCGCTGATCGAGGAAGTTTCCTCCCACGACGACGTGCTGATGGAGAAGTACCTGGGTGGCGAGGAGATCAGCAACGCGGAACTGAAGGCTGCCATCCGTCAGGCCACTCTCGACATCAAGATCTGCCCCGTGATATGCGGATCCTCCTTCAAGAACAAGGGCGTTCAGAACCTGCTTGACGCGGTTCTCGACTACATGCCGGCTCCGACCGACATCCCCGCTATCCAGGGTGTCGACGCCAACACCGACGCGCCGATCGAGCGTCATGCATCCGACTCCGAGCCGTTCGCGGCCCTGGGCTTCAAGATCATGACCGACCCGTTCGTGGGGCAGCTCTGCTTCTTCCGCGTCTACTCCGGCGTGATCCAGTCCGGCTCCTACGTGTACAACGCCACCAAGGGCAAGCGCGAGAGGATCGGCCGCATCCTGAAGATGCACGCCAACAAGCGTGAAGAGATCAAGGAAGTCTACGCCGGCGATATCGCCGCCGCGGTAGGCCTTAAATACACCACCACGGGCGACACGCTCTGCGCCGAGGACCATGCCGTCATCCTCGAGTCCATCGAGTTCCCCGAGCCGGTCATCTCCATCGCCATCGAGCCGAAGACCAAGGCCGACCAGGAGAAGCTGGGCATCTCGCTCGGCAAGCTCGCTTCCGAGGACCCCTCCTTCCGCGTCAAAACGGACGAGGAGACCGGTCAGACCATCATCTCCGGCATGGGCGAGCTGCACCTCGAGATCATCGTGGACCGTCTGTTCCGCGAGTTCAAGGTTGAGGCGAACGTCGGCAAGCCGCAGGTCGCCTACCGCGAGACCATCACCAAGAAGGTCAAGGCGGAAGGGAAGTTCGTACGCCAGTCCGGCGGCCGCGGTCAGTTCGGCCACGTCTGGCTCGAGATCGAGCCGCAGGAGGCAGGGAAGGGTTACGAGTTCGTCGACGCCATAAAGGGGGGCGTCGTTCCCCGCGAGTACATCCCTGCGGTCGACAAAGGGATCAAGGAATCGCTCGACAACGGCGTCATGGCCGGCTTCCCGGTGGTGGACGTGAAGGTCACCCTGGTCGACGGTTCCTACCACGAGGTCGACTCCTCGGAGATGGCCTTCAAGATCGCAGGTTCCATGGGCTTCAAGGAAGGCTGCCAGAAGGCCTCGCCGATCATCCTCGAGCCGATCATGTCGGTTGAAGTCGTGGTTCCGGAGGAGTACATGGGCGACGTCATCGGCGACTTGAACTCCCGCCGCGGCCGCATCATGGGGATGGAAGGGCGCGCAGGCGCACAGGTGGTCGCATCGATGGTGCCGCTGGCACAGATGTTCGGCTACTCCACTGACCTGCGTTCCGCAACCCAGGGTCGTGCAACGTACTCCATGACCTTCGATCATTACGAGCCGGTGCCGAAGTCTGTCGCCGAGGAAATAGTAGCGAAGGTCAAAGGCTAATTATTCAATTTCCCTATCGAGGAGGATTCCGAAATGGCAAAAGCTAAATTTGAAAGAACCAAGCCGCACGTTAACATCGGCACCATCGGTCACGTCGACCACGGCAAGACCACCCTGACCGCAGCGATCACCAAGGTGCTCGCAGGCAAGGGCCAGGCCGAGTTCAAGGCGTTCGACCAGATCGACAACGCACCGGAAGAGCGCGAGCGTGGTATCACCATCGCTACCGCCCACGTCGAGTACGAGACCGACAAGCGTCACTACGCTCACGTCGACTGCCCGGGTCACGCCGACTACGTAAAGAACATGATCACCGGTGCAGCGCAGATGGACGGCGCCATCCTGGTCGTTTCCGCAGCAGACGGCCCGATGCCGCAGACCCGCGAGCACATCCTGCTCGCACGTCAGGTCGGCGTCCCCTACATCGTCGTGTTCCTGAACAAGGCCGACATGGTGGACGACGAGGAACTCCTCGAGCTGGTCGAGCTGGAAGTTCGCGAACTTCTCTCCTCCTACGACTTCCCGGGCGACGATATCCCCATCATCAAGGGTTCCGCTCTGAAAGGGCTTGAAGGTGACCAGGGCGAGCTGGGCGAGCAGGCCATCATGAAGCTGATGGAAGCTGTCGACACCTACATCCCGGAGCCGCAGCGCGCCATCGACAAGCCCTTCCTGATGCCGGTCGAGGACGTGTTCTCCATCTCCGGTCGCGGTACCGTCGCAACCGGTCGTGTAGAGCGCGGGATCGTGAAGGTCGGCGAAGAGGTCGAGATCGTCGGCATGAAAGCCACCACCAAGACCACCGTAACCGGCGTCGAGATGTTCCGTAAGCTCCTCGACGAAGGCCGCGCAGGCGACAACATCGGCGCACTGCTCCGCGGCGTGAAGCGTGAAGAGATCGAGCGCGGCCAGGTTCTGGCCAAGCCGGGTTCCATCACCCCGCACACCAAGTTCAAGGCAGAAGCCTACATCCTCTCCAAAGAGGAAGGCGGCCGCCACACCCCGTTCTTCAACGGCTACCGTCCGCAGTTCTACTTCAGGACCACCGACGTGACCGGCGTGGTTGACCTCGAGGCTGGCGTAGAGATGGTCATGCCGGGCGACAACGTCTCGGTGACCGTCAACCTGATCACCCCGATCGCGATGGACGAAGGTCTGCGTTTCGCAATCCGCGAAGGCGGCCGTACCGTCGGCGCAGGTGTTGTAGCCTCCATCATCGAATAAGAACAGAAAAACATACGGTTTTCATCCCGGTTTCCGGCGGGCCGCCTGTGCGGTCCTGCCGGAAACTTCGGCTGTAAACTGAAAACTTGTTTCATCACGAGGAAGAGATGCCTAGTCAGAAAATTAGAATTCGCTTGAAAGCATACGACCACAAGCTGCTTGATACCTCTGTTGGCGAGATCGTCGACACCGCGAAACGGACCGGGGCACGCGTTGCCGGCCCGATCCCGCTGCCGACCGTGATCAACAAGTACTGCGTGCTTCGTGGACCGCACGTCGACAAGAAGTCGCGCGAGCAGTTCGAGATCAGGACCCACAAACGCCTGATCGACATCCTCGAGCCGACTCAGCAGACTGTTGACGCTCTGATGAAACTCGACCTCTCCGCAGGTGTGGACGTCGAGATCAAGCTTTAATACAAGGATAGGAAGTCGACCATGAATAAGGGATTGATTGGGAAAAAGCTGGGGATGACCCAGATATTCGCCGAAGACGGCAGACGCATCGCTGTTACCGTCGTCGAGGCTGGGCCGTGCGTCGTCGTCCAGAAGAAGAGCGTGGCAAAGGACGGCTACTCCGCCATACAGGTCGGTTTCGGAGCGAAGGAAGCCTCCAGGGCTAACGCAGCACAGGTCGGGCACTGCAAGGGTGCCGGCGCGGGCGTGTTCACCCACTACCGCGAACTGCGCATGGACGACACCGACGCCTACAACCTGGGCGACGTGATTGAGGCTGCGGTTTTCGAGGAAGGCGACCTGGTCGACGTGACCGGCACCTCCATCGGTAAGGGTTTTGCCGGCGTCATCAAGCGCTGGGGCTTCAAAGGCGGACGGTCGAGCCACGGCTCCCGTTTCCACCGTGCTCCGGGCTCCATCGGCTGCTCCGCGACCCCCTCCAGGGTTTTCAAGAACAAGAAGATGCCGGGCCAGCTCGGTAACGAGAAGGTGACCGTGCAGCGCCTCAAGGTGGTTCGCGTTGACGCTGCTGACAATCTGATTCTGCTCGGTGGAGCGATCCCCGGTTCCGCCAACGGCGTTGTCCTGATCAAGGACTCCGTCAAGGCGAAGAAATAACGGGGGCTGGAGATAGTTATGGCAAAGCTAGACGTATTTGACATCAAGAAAGCAAAGGTCGGTGAGATCGAGCTCGACGACGCAGTCTTCAACGACGACGTCCGCGAGTACCTGATCCACGAGGCCGTAAAGATCCAGCTCGCTAACCGCAGGCAGGGTACCGTTGCCGTCAAGAACCGCGCCCTGGTGGCAGGTTCCGGCAAGAAGCCGTTCAAGCAGAAGGG
This sequence comes from Citrifermentans bremense, assembly GCF_014218275.1. Lineage (NCBI taxonomy): Bacteria > Pseudomonadati > Thermodesulfobacteriota > Desulfuromonadia > Geobacterales > Geobacteraceae > Citrifermentans > Citrifermentans bremense. Next base: position 3,687,237 of record NZ_AP023213.1, on the reverse strand, counting down.
AACCGGCCAGGCCCGCCAGGGTTGCCGCAGGGCTCCCCAGTACCCGGGCGGCGGCGTCGCCTTCGGTCCGCAGCCGAAAGACTACAACCTCTCCATGAACAAGAAGGCGAGGAAGGCCGCGCTGAGAAGCGCTCTTTCGATGCTCTACAAGAAGGACGCAATCACCGTGGTGAACAGCTTGGAGCTTCCCTCCATCAAGACAAAGGCATTTGTTGAGGTACTAACTGCTTTTAACCTTGACAAGACGCTCGTTATCACTGATACTGCGACTCCCACTTTAGAACTGTCCGCCCGCAATGTGAAACACGTCAAGGTGCTGGGTCCTGAAGGTCTCAATATTTTCGACATTATGAAATACCAGAGCGTCGTCTTTACCGAGGCAGCCGTTCGTCGTGTTGAAGGAGCATTACAGTCATGAACATTTATGACGTCATAAAGAAACCTCTCATCACTGAGAAGACCACGGTAGAGAAAGACGACAAGAACGTCGTCGCTTTCGTGGTGAACGGCGCGGCCAACAAGATAGAGATCAAGGCGGCCGTCGAGAAGCTCTTCAACGCGCAGGTTTCCGCCGTCAACACCGTCAACGTGGCCGGCAAAACCAAGCGCACCGCCAAGGGCATCGGCAAGCGTTCTAACTGGAAGAAGGCGTACGTCACCCTGAAAGAGGGTTCCAACGTAGATTTCTTCGAAGCATAAAAATATCTGTGGGGATTTAGATAATGGCTATAAAAACTTACAAACCTACTTCTCCGGGTAGAAGGGCGCAGACCTGCTCGACCTTCGAGGAGATCACTGCCTGCAAGCCCGAGAGGTCCCTCGTTGAAAACCTCAAGAAAAGCGGCGGCAGGAACTCGAATGGCCGCATCACTTCCAGGAACGTCGGTGGTGGTCACAAGCAGAAGTACAGGATTATCGACTTCCGCCGTGACAAGACCGACATCCCGGCCAAGGTCGCCAGCATCGAGTACGATCCGTGCCGCAGCGCGCGCATCGCTCTTCTTAACTACGCAGACGGCGAGAAGCGCTACATTCTGGCTCCGCTTTCCCTGAAAGTGGGTGACGCCGTTATCTCCAGCGAGCAGGCCGACATCAAGCCGGGCAACGCGCTCCCCATCAGGTGCATCCCGCTGGGTACTATCATTCACAACATCGAGCTGAAGATCGGCAAGGGCGCACAGCTTGCGCGCTCCGCCGGCACCTTCGCACAGCTCATGGCCAAAGAAGGGAAGTACGGCCAGGTGAAGCTCCCCTCCGGCGAAGTCCGCATGATCCTGATGGACTGCAAGGCGACCATCGGCCAGGTGGGCAACGTGGATCACGAGAACGTCTCCATCGGCAAGGCGGGCCGCTCCCGCTGGCTCGGCGTACGCCCCCACGTAAGGGGCGTCGCGATGAACCCGGTCGACCACCCGCACGGCGGTGGCGAGGGCAGGACCTCCGGTGGCCGTCACCCGGTAACCCCGTGGGGTATCCCGACGAAGGGTTACAAGACGCGCACCAACAAGCGTTCCACCCCGTTCATCGTGAAGAAACGCACCAAATAAATCATCTGGATAGAGGATTTTAAAAGATGGCAAGATCTATAAAGAAGGGGCCTTTCGTCGACGGACATCTGGAAGCGAAAGCCCAGGCAGAACAGGCCGGCAGCAAGAAGGTGATCAAGACCTGGTCGCGTCGCTCGACCATCATCCCCGAGTTCATCGGACTCACCTTCGCGGTGCACAACGGCAAGAAGTTCATCCCTGTGTTCGTCACCGAGAACATGGTCGGCCACAAGATGGGCGAGTTCTCACCCACCAGGACCTTCTACGGCCACGCTGCTGACAAGAAGAGCAAGCTCAAGAAGAAGTAAGGTCCCTAAAGGAGTTTTGTAATGGAATCATCGGCTAAATTATCCTCTGTCCGCCTCTCTCCGAGAAAGACACGCCTGGTCGTGGATCTCGTCAGGGGCAAGGGCATTCAGACTGCGCTGAACACTCTGCGTTTTTCGCCGCAACCGTCGGCGAAGCTCATCTCGAAGCTCCTCTCCTCTGCCGTGGCCAACGCCGAGCAGAAGGGTTGCTCCGATGTGGACAAACTCTTCGTCAAGACGATTTTCGTCGACGGCGGCGCAGTACTTAAGCGCTTCACCCCCCGCGCCATGGGCCGGGCCAGCAAGATCAGAAAACCGACGAGCCACATTACCGTGGTCCTTGCGGAAAAGAAATAAGAAACGGGTCGGAGGTGATGTTTTGGGTCAGAAAGTAAATCCTATCGGGTTCAGACTCGGGGTTATTAAAACCTGGGATTCGAAATGGTACGCGGAAAAAGATTATGCAAAGCTTCTTCACGAAGATCTGAAGCTGCGCAATTTCCTTAAAAAAAGGCTGTATCATTCCGGCGTCTCCAAGATCGAGATCGAGCGCGCTGCGGGCAAGGCGAAGATAAATATCTACACCGCCCGTCCGGGCCTCATCATCGGTAAGAAGGGCTCCGAGGTCGAGACCCTGAAGAAGGAGCTGGCCAAGCTCACCGACAAAGAGGTCTACCTTAACATACAGGAAGTCAGGAAGCCCGAGCTGGACGCACAGCTCGTCGCCGAGAACGTGGCCATGCAGCTGGAGCGCCGTATCGCGTTCCGCCGTGCCATGAAAAAGAGCGTCACCTCGACGCTCAAGTTCGGCGCCAAAGGGATCAGGATTACCTGCTCGGGCCGTCTGGGCGGCGCAGAGATGTCCAGGACGGAATGGTACCGCGAGGGGAGGGTGCCGCTGCACACGTTGCGCGCGGACATCGATTACGGCTTCGCCGAGGCGAAGACCACCTACGGGATCATCGGCGTAAAAGTGCTCCTCTTCAAGGGTGAAGTGCTCTCCGCTAAAAAATAGGAACAGGAGTTTTTTGCGATGTTAATGCCCAAGAAAGTTAAGTATAGAAAGCAGATGAAGGGGCGCATGACCGGTACTCCGCAGCGCGGCGTTGAGCTCGCCTTCGGCGACTTCGGCCTGCAGGCCACCGAGTGCGGCTGGCTGGACTCCCGCCAGATCGAAGCTGCCCGTATCGCTATGACCCGTTACATCAAGAGGGGTGGCAAGATCTGGATCCGTATTTTCCCGGACAAACCGCTCACCTCGAAACCTGCCGAGACCCGTATGGGTAAGGGGAAAGGCTCCCCGGACTCCTGGGTTTGCGTCATCAAGCCGGGCAGGATCCTTTACGAGATGGAAGGGGTCAGCGAGGAAGTAGCGCGCGAGGCGTTCAGGCTCGCGGCGCACAAGCTCCCCGTAGCCAGCAAGTTCATCACAAGGACGGAAATCAATGAAGGCTAACGAACTGAAAAAAGCGACGGCTGCTGAGCTCGAAGCCAAAGGCACGGAGCTGACCAAGGAACTCTTCAACGTGAAGTTTCAGCTTCACACCGGGCGGCTGGAAAACACTTCCAAGGTTTCCAACCTGAGGAAGGACATCGCCCGCGTGAAGACCATACTCCGTGAAAAGAGAGGCTAAGAGATATATATGAGCGAAAGAGGCAACAGGAAAACTCAGGTCGGTGTGGTCGTCAGCGACAAGATGGACAAGACCGCGGTAGTGAAAGTCGACCGTCTGGTGAAGCACCCCGTCTACAACAAGTACATCAAGCGCTCCGCCAAGTACAAGGCGCACGACATGGACAATGCCGCGAAGATCGGCGACCGCGTCCTCATCGTAGAGACTCGTCCGCTTTCCAAGGACAAGCGCTGGAAAATCAGACAGATTATCGAGTCCAAGGGTTAAGGGCTCGCCGGGAGTTAAACAATGATTCAGATGCAGACACTATTGGACGTGGCGGACAACTCCGGCGCGAAGAAGCTCTTTTGCATTAAAGTGCTCGGCGGCTCCAAGCGCCGTTACGCCGGGATTGGCGACATCATCGTCGCTTCCGTGAAGGAAGCTCTCCCCAATTCGAAGGTGAAAAAGGGTGACGTGGTGAAGGCTGTCGTGGTGCGCACCGCCAAGGCTGTGGGACGTCCTGACGGCTCCTACATCCGTTTCGACACCAACTCCGGCGTGGTCATCAACAACGCCAAGGAGCCGGTCGGCACTCGTATCTTCGGGCCGGTCGCCAGGGAACTTCGCGCCAAGAAGTTCATGAAGATCATATCCCTCGCCCCCGAGGTACTTTAGACAAGATCCTGGAGAATAAGAGATGCTGGGCAAAAAATTACATGTAAAGAAAAACGACACCGTCGTGGTCATCGCGGGCAAGGACCGCTCCAAAAGCGGCAAGGTGATCTCCATCCATCCCAAGAAGGACGGGGTCATCGTCGAAGGGGTCAACGTGGTCAAGCGCCACCAGAAGCCCCGCGGGTCCGAGCAGGGGGGCATCCTGGAGAAGGAAGCTCCGGTGCACATCTCCAACGTCATGCTGCTCTGCGGGAAGTGCAACAAGCCGGTCAGGACCAAAACCACCGTACTCGAAGACGGTAAGAAGGCGCGCTGCTGCGTAAAATGCGGCGAGTCTTTCGATAAATAGTTTGGAGGATTGCAATGGCACGGCTAGCTGAGCTTTACAATAAAGAGATGGTTCCGGCCCTCATGAAGGACCAGAATTACAAGAACATCATGGAAGTCCCCAAGCTGGTGAAGATCGTGGTCAACATGGGCCTCGGCGAGGCGATCCAGAACGTCAAGATCCTGGACTCCGCAGCAGAGGAACTGGCCGCCATCACGGGGCAGCGCCCGGTCATCACCAAGGCGAAGAAGTCCATCGCGGGCTTCAAACTGCGCCAGGGGATGCCTATCGGCTGCGCCGTGACGTTGCGCCGCGAGAAGATGTACGAGTTCCTCGACCGCCTGGTTAGCGTATCGCTGCCGCGCGTCCGCGACTTCAAGGGGATCTCCGGCAAGGCCTTCGACGGCAAGGGTAACTACTCCCTGGGCGTCAAGGAGCAGTTGATCTTCCCCGAGATCGATTACGACAAGGTCGACAAGATCAAGGGCCTCAATATCACGATCGTGACCACGGCAAAGACCGACGCTGAGGGGAAAGCCCTGCTCAAGCTGATGGGTCTGCCGTTCAGGAACTAATACAGGTTTGGAGGAACTCCGTGGCTAAGACATCTATGATCATAAAGGCTCAGAGAGGGAACAAGTTCAAGGTGCGCGAGCGTAATCGCTGCCCTTTGTGCGGCCGCCCCAGAGCTTACTACCGGAAATTTGACATGTGCAGGATCTGCCTGAGGAAGCTGTCCAACCTCGGTCAGATTCCCGGTGTGATAAAGTCCAGTTGGTAAAAAGATTCCGATTTAGGAAAGAGGAGTAGTTTGTATGTGCATGACAGATCCAGTTACCGACATGCTGACCAGAATCAGGAACGCTGGTATGGCAAAACACCAGAAAGTTGACATTCCCTCGTCGAACCTCAAGGTGAGCCTCGCCACGGTGCTGCGCGCCGAAGGGTTCATCAAGAACTTCAAGGTGATCGCGGACAACAAGCAGGGTATCCTGCGGGTTTACCTCAAGTTCATCGACGAGAAGGAACCGGTCATCAACGAGATCAAGAGGATCAGCAAGCCGGGCGGCCGGGTCTATGTCAACTCCGACAAGATCAAGCAGGTGAAGAACGGACTGGGCGTAGCCATCCTCTCGACTTCGAAGGGGCTGGTAACCGACAAGACCGCCCGTGAAATGGGCATCGGCGGAGAAGTTCTCTGCACGGTCTGGTAGTCATTTCGCTTTAAGGAGCTTTGCATGTCTAGAATAGGAAAACTTCCCATCGCGATTCCCGCGGGGGTGAAAGTCATATACAACGCCCCTGAGATCAAGGTGGAGGGCCCGAAAGGGAAACTCGCCCGCAGCATCGGGGAAGGCGTCTCCGTCGACGTGACCGCGCAGGCGATCACGGTGAACAGGAACGACGACACCATCAAGTCCCGCTCGGCCCACGGCCTGACCAGGACCCTGATCAACAACATGGTGGTCGGCGTCTCCAAAGGGTTCGAGACGCTGCTCGAGATCAACGGCGTCGGTTACCGCGCCGAGGTGAAGGGCAACGTGCTGAACCTGGCCCTGGGCTTCTCGCACCCGGTCAACTTCGAGCTTCCGGCAGGCATCACCGTCGAGGTGGAGAAGATGACCAAGCTGAAGGTCATGGGCATCGACAAGGAGATGGTCGGCGAGACCGCCGCCAAGATCCGCGCGTTCCGTCCGCCCGAGCCGTACAAGGGCAAGGGTGTGAAGTACGCTGACGAAACGATTCTGAGAAAAGCCGGCAAAACCGGTAAAAAATAGCAATTGCTAAGGAGAAGTGCCTTGAGTTCTTTAGCCCAAAAACAGGTAGCTCGTCTTAAGAGACAGACCAGGGTCAGGAAGAAAATAACCGGATCGCCGGCACGCCCGAGACTGAACGTCTTCAAGAGTGCACGCCACATATACGCTCAGTTGATCGACGACACCACCGGCGCAACCCTCGCCTCGGCCTCCACCCTGGTGGGCGACGTTGCCGAGGGGCTCAGCTACACCGGCAACATCGAAGCTGCCGCCAAGGTGGGCGCCGCGATTGCCAAGAAGGCCCTGGAGAAGGAAATCACCGCGGTGGTCTTCGACCGCAACGGCTTCCTCTACCACGGTAGGATCAAAGCTCTGGCTGACGCCGCACGCGAAAACGGTCTGTCCTTCTAGGGCAGGTAAGGAGGAATTAGTTTGCTTAAGATCAATGCCAGTGAAATGAATCTTACCGATAGGGTCGTCCACATCAGCCGCGTAGCCAAGGTGGTGAAGGGTGGCCGCAGGTTCAGCTTCTCCGCCCTCGTGGTGGTAGGCGACGGTAACGGCTGCGTGGGCTACGGCCTGGGCAAGGCCAACGAAGTGCCGGAAGCGATCCGCAAAGGGGTCGAGCAGGCCAAGAAGAACCTGATCAAGGTTCCCATCGTGGCCGGCCAGACCATCCCGTTCGAGATCCTCGGCTGCTTCGGCGCGGGCAAGGTTCTCATGATGCCCGCTTCCCCGGGTACCGGTGTCATCGCAGGCGGCGCCGCCCGCGCGGTATTCGAGTCGGCAGGTCTGCACAACATCCTTGCCAAGTGCCTGGGCTCCAACAACCCGCACAACGTGGTCAAGGCCGCATTCGCGGGTCTCTCCCGTCTCAAGACTGCGGAAGAGCTGATGGCGCGTCGCGGCATCACCGAATAGCATTTAAGGAGTTGAACATGTCTGCAGAACTGAAGATAACCCTGGTTCGGAGCGCCATCGGCCAGTCCGAGAAAATGAAAGGCCGTCTGCTCGGCATGGGGCTCACCAAGCGTGAGAAGACCGTGACCCTGCAGGACACCCCGGAGATCCGCGGCATGATCGCCAAGGTGGCCCATCTGGTAAGAGTCGAAGAGTAATCCCCCTAAAGGTGATAAAAATGCAATTAAATACCATCAAACCGGCCGTCGGGTCGACCAAGAATAGAAAGCGTATCGGCAGGGGCATCGGCTCCGGTCACGGCAAGACCGCTACCAAGGGCCACAAAGGCCAGAAGGCGCGCTCCGGCGGTTCTGTGAAGCCCGGCTTCGAGGGCGGCCAGATGCCGATGCACAGAAGGCTTCCCAAGCGCGGATTCACCCCGCTGTCCAAGAAGGACTACGCCCTGGTGAACCTCTGCCAGCTGGAAGTGTTCGAGGCGGGGAGCGTCATCGACGCCGAGGCGCTTCTGAAGAGCGGGATCATCTCCGGCGTGCGCGACGGCATCAAGGTGCTGGCAACGGGTGACATCACCCGGGCACTGACCATCAAGGCTCACAAATTCAGCGCCTCTGCTCGCGAAAAAATAACTGCGGCAGGTGGATCCATCGAGGAGATTTAGTCTTGATAGAAGCCTTCCAGAACATTTTCAAGATCCCCGAGCTCAAAAAGAAGGTCCTGTTTTCGCTGGCCATGCTGGCCGTCTACCGGGTAGGGTGCCACATCCCTACTCCGGGGATCGACGCCCAGGCGCTCTCGCAGTTCTTCAAGGCTGCGCAGGGCACGCTGCTCGGTATGTTCGACATGTTTTCTGGCGGGGCTCTCGAGAAGCTGACCGTCTTCGCCCTCGGCATCATGCCGTACATCTCCTCCTCCATCATCTTCCAGCTCCTCACCGTAGTGCTTCCCGCCGTCGAGAAGCTTTCCAAGGAAGGTGACGCTGGCAGGAAGAAGATCATCCAGTACACCCGCTACGGCACCATCGTGCTGGCGGTGGTCCAGGCGTTCGGCATCAGCATCGGCCTCGAAGCCATGCGCGGCCCCGCCGGCGAGCTGGTGGTGCCGAATCCGGGCTGGAGCTTCAGGCTGATGACGGTGATCACCCTGACCGCAGGTACCGCGTTCATTATGTGGCTCGGCGAGCAGATGTCCGAGAAGGGGATCGGCAACGGTATCTCCCTGATCATCTTCGCCGGCATCGTGGCTCGTATCCCGAACGCCATCGGCAACAGCTTCCGCCTGGTCAAGACCGGCGAGCTCTCTCTCTTCGTGTTGATCCTGATCGCCGCGGTGATGTTCGCGGTGATCGCGGCGGTGGTCTTCATGGAGCGCGGCCAGCGCAGGATCCCGATCCACTATGCCAAGAGGGTTGTGGGGCTCAAGACCGTCGGCGCGCAGAGTTCGCACCTGCCGCTTAAGGTGAACATGGCCGGCGTCATCCCGCCGATCTTTGCTTCGTCGATCATCATGTTCCCGGCCACGGTGGGCAACTTCATCGACGTCCCCTGGGTGCAGGCAGCATCGAAACAGCTGGCCCCCGGAAAGTTGCTCTACGAGATTTTATTTGTTGCCTTTATCGTCTTTTTCTGTTACTTCTACACGGCTGTGACTTTCAACCCGGTTGATGTCGCCGACAACGTCAAGAAGCAGGGGGGGTACGTCCCCGGGATCCGTCCCGGCAAGGAGACCTCCGACTTCCTCGACGCGGTGCTGACCAAATTGACCTTCGCCGGTGCCATCTACATCTCCGCTGTCTGTGTGCTTCCTTCGATCCTGATCGGGAAATTCAACCTCCCCTTCTACTTCGGCGGCACTTCCCTGCTCATCGCCGTTGGCGTTGGCATGGACACCCTGGCGCAGATAGAGGCGCACCTGATTACCCGTAGCTACGAAGGGTTCATGAAGGGTGTGCGCATACAGGGTAGAAGGTAAGGGGTTATCATGAATCTCATCCTCCTCGGACCCCCGGGCGTCGGCAAGGGGACCCAGGCAAAACTTCTCATAGACAGGTTTGGTATCCCGCAGATATCGACAGGCGATATTCTGCGGGCTGCCGTTAAAGAGCTCACTCCCATGGGAGCGAAGGCCAAGGGGTACATGGACTCCGGCGCGCTGGTTCCCGACGAGGTCGTGATCGGCATCGTCGAGGAGAGGCTGGCGCAGGCGGACTGCCAGAAGGGATTCATCCTGGACGGTTTCCCCCGCACGGTCCCCCAGGCAGACGCCCTTGGTCAGGTCCTTTCCGGCATGGGGAAGTCGATCGACCACGTAGTCTCGCTGTCTGTGGACAAGGCAGAACTCCTGAAGCGGCTCACCGGCCGTCGCGCTTGTGCCAATTGCGGCGCCGGCTACCACGTCGACTTCGCACCTTCCAAGGTTGCAGGCGTATGCGATGCCTGCTCCGGCCAGTTAGTCCAGCGTGAGGACGACAAGGAAGAAACCATCCTGAACCGCCTGGCGGTTTACGAAGCGCAGACCGCACCTCTGATCGCCTACTACCAGGCGGCAGGGCTGCTCCGCTCGGTCGATGGCCTCGGGACCGTAGAAGGGGTCCAGGCGGACATCCTCGCGGCGGTACAGGCCTAGCGGTGATCGTACTCAAATCCCCGGCTGAGATCGAGAAGATGGCGGCCGCCGGAAGGATCGTAGCTGAGATCCTGGCCGGGCTCAGGGAAAAGGTGGCACCCGGGGTTACCCTGGCAGAGCTGGACGCATTCGCGGAGAGGGAAACGCTGAAGAGGAAGGCGAAGCCAGCCTTCAAGGGTTACAGCGGCTTCCCCTTTTCGCTTTGTTGTTCGGTAAACGAGCAGGTGGTTCACGGTTTCGCGACGCAGCGCGTCCTGGTCCCGGGCGACATCGTCAGCCTCGACTTCGGCGTCGTCTACGGCGGCTTTTACGGCGATTCGGCTATTACGGTTCCCGTAGGTGAGATCTCCCCGGCCGCGGCCAAGTTGATCAAGGTCACCGAGGAGTCGCTCTACAAGGCGATCGAGGTCGCTGATGCCTTGCACCGCCTCTCGGACGTGTCCCACGCGGTGCAAGCCTACGTCGAGGCGCGCGGCTTCTCCGTGGTGCGCGACTTTGTCGGGCACGGCATCGGCAAAGAGCTGCACGAAGGGCCGCAGATCCCGAATTTCGGTGTGGCCGGCAAAGGGCCCAAGCTGAAGCCGGGCATGGTGCTCGCCATCGAGCCAATGATCAACGAGAAGGGATACGACGTGCGGGTGCTGGCAGACGGTTGGACCGCAGTCACCACAGATGGCGGACTCTCGGCACACTTCGAGCACACGGTGGCAGTAACGGACAATGGTCCGTTGATACTTACACAAATTTAGAACAGCAATACGTCTTCAAAAGGAAGTGAACTATGAAGGTTCGGGCATCGGTTAAGAAGATCTGTGTTAAATGCAAGATAGTTAAGCGCAAGGGCATCGTCCGCGTTATCTGCGAGATTCCCAAGCATTCACAGAGACAGGGTTAAGAGTAACCATTAGGAGGAGCGGGCATTGGCACGTATCGCAGGGGTAGACTTACCCAGGAATAAGAGAATAGAGATCTCACTCACTTACATCTACGGCATTGGCAGATCTCTGTCCCAGGAAATTCTCAAGGCAGCCGGTGTGGACATGAACACCCGTTGCGACGACCTGACCGAGGCTGAAGTCACCAAGATCAGGGAGTATATTGATAAGAACGTGAAGGTCGAAGGCGACCTGCGCCGCGACATTTCCATGAGCATAAAGCGTCTGATGGATCTCGGCTGCTACCGCGGACTTCGTCACAGGAAAGGTCTTCCCTGCCGCGGACAGCGGACCAAGACCAATGCACGCACTCGCAAAGGGCCGGCTCGTACGGTCGCTGGCAAGAAGAAATAAGATTCTGGAGGGATAATGGCGAGCCCGGCTAAGAAGGTCGTTAAGAAGAAAAAAGAGAAGAAGAATATTCCTAATGGCGTCGCGCACATCCAGGCGACGTTCAACAATACCATGATCACCATCACCGACCCGGTCGGTAACGTGGTAGCCTGGTGCACCTCCGGTGCCAAGGGTTTCAAAGGGTCCAGGAAGAGCACCCCGTTCGCAGCGCAGATGGCTGCCGAGGATGCCGCCAAGAAGGCCCAGGAGCACGGTATGCGCAGCATCGAGGTGTACGTGAAGGGTCCCGGTTCCGGCCGCGAGTCCGCTCTGCGCGCGCTGCAGGCCGCCGGCTTCGCCGTCAGCTTCATCCGCGACGTCACGCCGATCCCGCACAACGGCTGCCGTCCCCCGAAGAGAAGAAGAGTCTAGGCCTTAATCGAGCCTGGAGTTACGGAACAATCAGTTAGGATCAAGGAGGTCTTCAATTGGCTAGGTATACAGGGCCCTCATGCAGGCTGTGCAGACGGGAAGGTTCGGAGCTATTTCTTAAAGGCGAGCGTTGCTACACCGACAAATGTGCCATTAAGAGAAGAAGCTATCCCCCGGGGCAGCACGGCCAGGGCCGCATAAAGGTATCAGATTACGGTGTTCAGCTGCGTGAAAAGCAGAAGGTGCGTCGCATCTACGGCATCCTCGAGAACCAGTTCCGCGGTTACTTCGAGACGGCCGACCGGATGAAAGGCGTGACAGGCGAGAACCTCCTCTTCATCCTGGAGAGAAGGCTCGACAACGTCGCTTACCGCCTTGGCTTCGCAACCTCGCGCGACGAGGCACGTCAGCTGGTACGTCACGGACACTTCACCCTGAACGGCAAGAAGGTCAACATCCCTTCCCTTCAGGTGAAGGCAGGCGATGTCCTGCAGCTGCGCGAGAAGAGCCGCAAAGTTGCCGCCATCTCCGAATCTCTCGAAGGCGTAGTACGCAGGGGTATCCCGCAGTGGCTTGAACTGGATAAGGATGCGTTCAAAGGTACCGTCAAGGCTATGCCGGTACGCGAGGACATCACCATGCCGATTCAGGAACAGTTAATTGTCGAGCTCTACTCCAAGTAAAGGCTGACTACAACCGATACAGGGGGATCTAAATGTATAGAAACTGGCGCGATCTGATCAGACCTAAGAAGCTCCAGGTTGAGACGGAATCGCTCACAAATACATACGGGAAGTTCTTTGCCGAGCCTTTTGAAAGGGGCTTCGGCACCACCCTGGGAACAGGTCTGCGTCGGGTCCTCATCTCCAGCCTGCAGGGGGCGGCCATCGTCTCCGTGAAGGCGAAGGGCGTACTGCACGAGTTCTCCGCAGTCCCGGGCGTCACCGAGGACATGACGGACATCATCCTGAACCTCAAGGGTGTGCGCCTCAAGGTGCACGGCAACGAGTCCAGGATGATCAGGATCGTCCAGAAGGGCGAGGGGGTGGTGAAGGCGAAGGATATCATCACGGACAACAACGTGGAGATCCTGAACCCCGAGCACCACATCGCGACCTGCTCCAAGGACGCGAACCTGGAGATGGACCTCATGGTCAAGGTCGGCAAAGGGTACGTCCCCGCTGACCGCAACCGCGACGAGAAGGCGCCGGTAGGGACCATCCCCATCGACGCGATCTTCTCCCCGGTCCACAAGGTGAACTTCACTGTAACCAACGCTCGCGTGGGTCAGATCACTGACTACGACAAGCTCACCATCGAGGTCTGGACCGACGGCAGCGTCAAGCCGCAGGATGCCGTGGCCTACGCTTCCAAGATCCTCAAGGACCAGCTTTCCATCTTCATCAACTTCGATGAGGACGTAGAGCCCCAGGAGGAGGCGGAGCCGGAGGAGGAGCGCGAGCGTTTCAACGAAAACCTGTACCGCTCGGTAGACGAGTTGGAACTCTCGGTTCGCTCCGCGAACTGCCTGAAGAACGCTGGGATCAAGCTGATCGGCGAACTGGTTTCCAGAAGCGAAGCCGAGATGCTGAAGACCCAGAACTTTGGCAGGAAATCTCTGAACGAAATCAAGGACATCCTCGTCGACATGGGCCTCACCCTCGGCATGAAACTGGAGAACTTCCCGGATCCCGAGATCATGAGGCGCCTGCGCGGCGAGCAGAAAGAAGAATAGTCCTCAAGACTTTATTTATAGATAGAAAGGAAGTGAAAAGATATGCGTCACAATAGCGCGGGTAGAAGATTAGGCAGGACCACAAGCCACAGGATCGCCATGTTCAGGAATATGGTGACATCCTTTCTCCAGCACGAAAAGATCACCACGACCGACGCCAAGGCGAAGGAGCTCCGCTCCATCGCTGAGAAGATGATCACCCTGGGCAAAAGGGGTGACCTTCACGCGACCAGGCAGGCAGCCGCCTACATCCGCGATAAGAAAGTCGTGACCAAGCTTTTCACCGAGATCGCTCCGCGTTACACCGAGCGTCCGGGTGGCTACACCAGGATCATCAAACTCGGCATCCGTCCGGGCGACAATGCTCCGGTGTCCGTACTCGAACTGGTGGAAGCCGAGATGAAACCGAAGAAAGCAGCCGCCAAGCCGGCCAAGGCGCCCAAGGCCGCCAAGGCAGCTCCGGTTGCCGCTGCTCCGGCAGAAGAAGCACCGGTCGCAGAAGCGCCGGTTGCCGAGGCTCCGGCAGCAGAGGAAAAAGAGGAAACCACCGAGGCGTAGGCCGCGGCTGGTACTGATGCAAAAAAGGAGGGGCGCGGGAAACCGCGCCCCTTTTCGCGTGGGCGGCCAGAAGCCGTTTTTCTCCCTCGTGATGATCGCTGATGATGAACTTCTCCTTTTGCTGGTCTTCGTTTATTCCTTCCATCCCCTTCGTCCCTGTTAAAAGCCTTTACCCCGGCGCCAGTCCCCCATCTTCTCCTTTACATAAAAACCACCTCTCTGATAATATGCGCAGTTCATGAAGATCAAGAGACTAGAAATACACGGCTTCAAATCCTTTCAGGACAAGGCTGTCCTGGACTTCAACCAGCCGATAACCGGGGTGGTCGGCCCCAACGGTTGCGGCAAGTCCAACGTCGTCGACGCGATCCGCTGGGTCATGGGGGAGCAGTCCGCCAAGAACCTGCGCGGCAAGTCGATGGAGGACATCATCTTCGGCGGCACCGAGTTCAGGAAACCGCTTGGCATGGCCGAAGTCTCCCTGTTCTTCTCCACCGAGGACGGCCGCGTCCCCGCCAAATACCTGAACTTTTCCGAGATCCAGGTCACCCGCCGCCTCTACCGCGACGGCGACAGTGATTACCTGCTGAACAAGACCCCATGCCGTCTTCTGGACATAGCCGAGCTCTTCATGGACACCGGCATCGGCGCCAAGGCCTACTCGATCATCGAACAGGGCAAGATCGGCATGATCCTGCACGCAAAGCCCGAGGAACGCCGCTTCCTGATCGAGGAAGCCGCCGGGGTCACCAAGTTCAAGGCGCGCAAGGTAGTCGCCATGAAGAAGATGGAGGCGACCCGCCAGAACCTTTTGCGCCTGGGAGACATAATCTCCGAGATCAAGCGCCAGATGAACGGTCTGCAGCGCCAGGCGAAGAAGGCCGAGCGCTTCCGCGAGATACGGCTCGAACTGAAGGAGATCGAGCTGCTTTTCGCCGCCAAGGGGTACGGTTCGGTGCAGAAGCAGCGGCAGGGGCTGGAGCGGGAAATTGCGGAACTCGAGTCCAAGCTGGTCGACATCACCGCGCGGCTCAACGAGGCTGAGCTTTCCATAGAAGGGAAGAGGATGGCCCTGCTGGAGACCGAGCGCGCGCTTTCCGCAGCCCAGGAGGAGATCTTCCGCTGGAAGAGCGAGCTGCAGGGAGGGGAGAACAAGCTTGAATTTCAGCGGCGGGAGCTCGCCAACCAGGAGCGCCACGGCGCGCGGTTCCAGGAAGAACTCCAGGGGCTCAAGGACCAGCTGGCCGCTTCGGAGCGCGAACTTGCCTCGCTGGAGGCCCAGCAGGCAGCCTTTCTCGAAGAGCACGCCCGCGAGAGCGAGGCGCTGGAGCACCGGGAGTCGCTGCTGGAAGAAATGGCGGCGAGCGAGGCTGGTGTCACCCGGGACCTCGATGAGGCGCGGCGCGCCCTGTTCGCGGCACTTTCCGAGGGCGCCCAGGCGAACAACCAGCATGCCGCAGCGGTCAAAAGGCTCGCCTCCATAGACGAGCGCCTGCAGGCAAGCCAACGGGAGCGCGTGCTCCTGGGGGAGCGCCTTTTCGAGTCCAACGGGAAGGTGGACGCGCTCAAGGTCGAGCGCGAGCAATTGGCCCGGGATAAAGAGCAGCTGGATGAAGAACTGACGCTCGCGGGAAGCCGCGAGGCGGAGCTCAAGCAGGCGCAGGAGGCCGGCGACAAGCTGCTGCAGCAGCGTCGCGACGAGCTTTCCTCCGCGTCCTCGCGGCTTAAGTCGCTCCAGGAACTGGAGGCCCAGTTCGCCGGGTACGGGCAGGGGGTGAAGAACCTGCTCCTGGCGGACTCGTTCAAGGGGGCTTCCCTCACCATGCTGGCCGATGCCATCGAGGTCGAGGAAGAGTTCGAGGTGGCGCTTGAATCCGTGCTGGGAGAGCGTCTGCAGTACCTTCTGTGCGGCTCCCCGGACCTGGCTCTGGATGCGGTCCGGCATCTCAAGGGAAGCTCCGGCGGGCGCTGCAGCTTCATCACGGCCCCACCGTGGCACCACAAAGGTGCAGCGCCTGCCGGCGCGGCGCCGCTTTTGGAGCGGGTCACCGTTCCGGCCCAGCACGCGCAGCTGGTCGAGCCGCTGCTCTCAGGCGCGTACCTGGCGCGGGACCTTCATCATGCCCTTGAACTTGCGGCCTCCTTCCCCCACGCCACCTTCGTTACTGCGGACGGTGACCTGGCCCATGGCGGCGGCATCCTGAACGGCGGCTCCGCCGAACCCGCACAGCAAGGGATCATTCACAAAAAGCGCGAAATCAAGGCGCTGGGATCCGATGTGGAGCGCCTTGCCGGCGAGGTGCAGCAGCTGGCAACTGCACGCGAAAGCAGGAGGGTGGAGATCGCCGAGGCCGAAGCCCACCGGGTCGAACTGCGCCAGTCGTTGCATCGCCTGGAGATCAGGGTGTTGAACGCGGAAAAGGACCTCCAGTCCGCGCAGGCCGAGTGCCGCAGGCTCGAGGAGAATGCCGCCGTCCGCGAGATGGAGCAGGAGCAGTTCTCCGAAGAGAAGGATCTCGTCGCCAAGGAAATCGCACAGGCGGATAACCGGCGGGGAGAAGCCGAAGAGCGCAAGGCAGCCCTGGAAAAGAATGTCGAGGCGCTGCAGGGACGCCTGGAAGGATCCCGGTTCGAGATGGAAGAGGCACGCGAGATGGTCACCTCCCTCAAGGTGCGGGTGGCCGCGCTCAAGGAAAAGGGGGAGTCGACCCAGCGCGCTTACCGGCGCGTGGAGGGGCTTTGCGTCGACCTGACCAGCCGGATCGCCTCACGCGGCAGCGAGCTGGAGGGGTCGGGTGCCGAACGCACGCGACTGATCGCGGCGATCGCCTCGGGCGAGGAGGCGCTGCGCGATATCGTGAAGCAGCAGCTTAAAAGCGAACAGGCGCTGCTCCTGGTGAAAGAGCGTTACGAGGCGGAGGCGGCAACGGTTCAGGAGGAGGAGCTCCGGCTGAAGGGAACCCGCAGCGAGGCCGCTGTTTTGCGGGACCAGCTCAACGCCAAAAGCCTGCGGCTCACCGAGGTCAGCATGCGGCTTTCCCACCTGGAGGAGACCCTGCGCGAAAAGCACCGCATGGAGATCGCCGACGCCCTTTTGAACTATTCCAAGGTGGAGTGGGACGAGGAAGAAAGCGCCGCGCGCCAGTCCGAACTGCAAAAGTCGATCAACGAGATGGGCGAGGTGAACCTGATGGCGATCGAGGAATTCAAGGAGATGGAGGAGCGTTTCTCCTTCCTCTCGGGCCAGAAGGACGACCTGGAAGAATCGATGAACGCGCTGCAGAAAGCCATCCAGCGCATCAACCGCACCACGCGCAAGCGATTCCTCGAGACCTTCCAGATGGTGAACGAGAAGTTCCAGACCATCTTCCCGAGGCTCTTCTGTGGCGGTCACGCGGAACTGCGCCTGACCGACGAGGAGGACCTCCTCAACACCGGGCTCGACATCGTGGTACAGCCTCCCGGCAAGAAGCTGCAGAACGTGTCGCTTCTCTCGGGTGGGGAGAAGGCGCTAACCGCCGTGGCGCTGATCTTCTCCATCTTCCTGATCAAGCCCTCGCCCTTCTGTCTGCTGGACGAGGTCGACGCTCCGCTGGATGACGCGAACATCGGAAGGTTCAACGACATGGTGCGCGAGATGAGTGCCAACTCGCAGTTCATCATCATCACCCACAACCGCGCCACCATGGCAGTGGCCGACACCCTCTACGGGGTCACCATGGAGGAGCCGGGTGTCTCGAAGCTGGTGTCGGTGCGGCTCAACCGCTAGCCACCCCCGAAGGCGTCCTCTGGCTTGAACCCTATCTTATTTGACGTAGGAGCTTGACGTGCCGTTCAAGAGACTGTTGACTTCACTGGTCGAGGCTGTGCCGGGTGCTAGCGGGGCTATCCTTGCGGATTGGGAGGGAGAGGCCGTGGAGCAGCACACCGACGGCGACGCTTTCGAGATCAAGGTGGCCGCCGCGCACTGGGGTATCTTGCTGACTCATTTCAAGGGGCTGCACCACAAATACGAAACGGGGCCGGTGCAGCAAAGCGTGATTACGACGGACCAGCAGCACGTGATAGTGGGGGCGGTGGGGGACGACTACGCCCTGGTCATGACCATGAACAGAAACGCACTGCCGCTCCTGGCGCTCAACAAGTTCCGGGAGACCGCCGCGCTTTTGCATAAGGAGATCTATTGATGGCCGAGGAAAACAAGGGCTTTTTCAAAGGACTGCTGAAGAAACTCGGGGTGGGGCCGGTCGAGGAACCTGCTCCCTCTGAGAATGAAGCGAGGCAGGAAGGCGAGCCTGGCCAGGCGCCGGAGTCCGAGGAGCTGCAGGCGCCGGTCCCCCCCCCGCAGCAGGAGCAGGTCGCGCAGGCTGCACCGTCCGAGGCACCCGCATCGGCTGAGCCATCGCGCTCTCCATGGGTTGAGCCCCCTGCACCGGCGCCGCGCCCCGCGTGGCATGAACCCGCGGTCGCGGTGCAGCCTCTCCCCGAGCCGGAGGCAGTTAAGCCCAGCTTCTTCGAGCGTCTGAAAAAAAGCCTGAGCAAGACCCATGAGAGCATCGTCGGTCGTATGGATACGCTGCTTTTGGGCAAGAAGCAGATCGATACGGACACCCTGGAGGAGCTCGAGGAGATCCTGATCACTGCGGACCTGGGGGTGAAGACCACCGTGGACCTGATCCGTACCCTGGAGCAGCGCCTCAAGCGGGATGAACTGCAGGACGGTGACGCCTTGAAAAAGGCCTTGAAGGAGGAAATCCAGCTGCGCCTGATGGCCCATGCCGCGCCGCTGGTGGTGACCGACAAGAAGCCGTTCGTGATTCTCGTCATCGGGGTGAACGGCGTCGGCAAGACCACGACCATCGGGAAGCTCGCCGCCCGCTACGCAGGGGAGGGGAAGAAGGTTCTCCTCGCCGCGGCGGACACGTTCCGTGCCGCAGCCGCGGAGCAGCTCGAGCTGTGGTCGCAGCGCGTGGGCGCCGACATCGTGCGCCACAAGGAGGGGGCGGATCCTTCCGCCGTCGTCTTCGATGCCTGCAAGGCGGCCGTCGCGCGCGGCACCGACGTTCTCATCATAGACACCGCCGGGCGCATGCACACCAAGGTTAACCTGATGGAGGAGATGAAGAAGATCCGCCGGGTGCTAACCCGCGAGATTCCGGACGCCCCGCACGAGACGCTTTTGGTTCTTGATGCCGCCACAGGGCAGAACGCCCTGTCCCAGGCGAAGCTCTTCAAGGAGGCCGCTTTCGTCTCCGGCGTGGTTCTGACCAAACTCGACGGCAGCGCCAAGGGTGGCGTCGTGGTCGCGGTGAGTAATGAGTACGCGCTTCCGGTTCGGTTCATTGGCGTAGGAGAGTCGGTAGAGGATCTCCGGGAGTTCGACCCGGCCCAGTTCGTGGAGGCTCTTTTCCAATAATTGCCTTGACTTTTGAGTACTTATTGCATAAGATTTCGCCGCAAAAGGTGAAATAATGAGTAACGACTTGTTTAATAAGCTGGAGGAACGGGTAGTCTCTCTAATGAATGTCGTTGCCGAGTTGAAGCTCGAAAACGTCAGGCTGAAAGAGGAGAACTTCCGGCTTAGCGAAGAGAGGGCCGGGTTCAAATCCCGAATTGATTCCATTCTCAAGAAGTTGGAAGGGGTCTGACAGCTTGATCTCGACACACAGCATAAGGGTTCTGGGGAGGGATCTCCAGGTAAAGAGCGTTTCCGCCCCCGAGCATGTGGCGCAGGTCGAGGCGCTTGTTAATGATAAATTGGCTGAAGCGGAAGCCGCGGTAAGTGGCGGCGACACTCAGGTGGTAGTGATCTTGGCACTGATGAATCTTGCCGAGGCTCTCCTGGGCGCACAAAACGAGCTGGCGGAAGAACGGCGCAACAGCAATGAGCGGATCGCCGGACTCATCGAACGATTGGATCGGCAGAAGGTTTAGAGTTTCAGGTCTCTTGCGGGAGATTAAACATATAGCAGATAGGTTGTACGGTTGCACAGCTTTGCCAGAACCTGCGCGGGGTCCTATGTTCCCTGCCCCGTGTTTGTTGATAGTAGCCTAAAGACGTTTAGCAGCATGTCCTGAGGTTAATGGCTGCAATATATACAAGTTCAATGGCGCTTCACTTGAACGCGGCCCTTTCTATCTTACCTGTCATCGCAGCACCCGTAACACCATCCGCGTCCCCCACCAAGAGTACCTGTCTTCAGGACGGCGCCTGCCGTCTGCCTTTTTGTCTCTACGGATAAGAAAAGTTATGCCCAAACGCAGCCTTAGAGCCGCGACTCTCGCCCGCAGGCGCGAATTGACGCGGCAGCAGGTGGCGAGCCTGAGCTTCGCTTTGCACCAGCGCTTCCTCGGACTTCCGGAGTTCGAAGCCGCCAAGGTGGTGGCGCTTTATGCCCCGATCCACCACGAGGTCGAGACTGACGCCGTTGCCATGGCGGCGCTCACCTCGGGGAAGACGCTCCTCTACCCGGCTGTCGTAGGCGATGATCTTGAATTTCGCAGGGTCTGCGCGCTGGACCGACTGGTTCCAGGCAAGTTTGGGATACTGGAGCCTCAGGGACAAGCTGTAGATCCTGCAAGCGCCGACCTCATCGTGGTTCCCGGTGTTGCCTTCGACCTTTGCGGTAGGCGCATCGGCTACGGCAAGGGGTTCTACGACCGGTCGCTGCACCGGCTGGAAAGAAGCGGCAGGCTGGTGGCGTTTTGTTACGATTTTCAGCTGGTTGAAGAGATAGCCGGCGAACCGCACGATGTGACGATGGACTTCATCGTCACTGAGCTTCAGGTGGTTCGCGTTAATAAAAATATATGTGAGGGGGAATAACAGTGAGTATTGACATTACGATAACCATAATCCTCGTTCTTGTAGCGGCCGGTATCGGTTACGCGATTGGGAACGTGCTGCGCAAAAAACTATCCAACTCCCTGGTGTCCGATGCCGAGACGCTCGCCGCCAAGATGATCGAGGACGCCAAGCGTCAGACTGAAGTGATGGCCATGGAGGCCGCGGTCCAGGCAAAGGACGCGGTATACCAGGCAAAAGAAGAGCTGGAGAAGCAGTTCGAGCAGGAAACGCGGGAGAAACGCCGTGATCTCCAGGCTCTCGAGAAGAGGCTGCAGCAAAAAGAAGAGAACCTCGACAAGAAGACCAATCTCTTTGACCAGCGTGACGCGGACTTCCTGAAGCGGGAACAGGCGCTGGCCGTTCGCGAGCAGTCCCTGGTCACCAAAGAGCAGGCGCTCGGGCAGAAGGAGGAAAGGCTCGACGCGCTGGTCGGCGAGCAGAAGGCGAAGCTGGAGCAGATCGCCGGCATGACCGCCGCCGAGGCGAAGAAGTTCCTCATGGACTCCATGGAGGACGAGGCCAAGCTCGACGTCGCCAAGCTGATCAAGGCGATGGAGGAGGAGGCCAGGGAGACTGCGGACAAGAAGGCGAAGGAGGTTCTCGCCCTTGCCATGCAGCGCTACGCCGGCGAGTACGTCGCCGAGCGGAGCGTTTCGGTGGTGACCCTCCCCTCCGACGAGATGAAGGGGCGCATCATCGGCCGTGAAGGACGCAACATCCGGGCGCTTGAGGCGGCAACCGGCATCGACCTCATCATCGACGATACGCCTGAGGCGGTCATCCTCTCCGGGTTCAACCCGGTCAGAAGGGAAGTCGCGAAGCTTTCGCTGCAGAAACTGATCGCCGACGGCAGGATCCACCCGGGCCGCATCGAAGAGGTAGTCGCCAAGTCCCAGGAGGAAATCGAGCAGGCGATGAAGGAAGCAGGCGAGCAGGCTGCCTTCGATCTGGGCGTGCACGGCATTCACCCCGAGATCCTCAAGCTGATCGGCAGGCTCAAGTACCGCACCTCCTACAGCCAAAACGTCTACCAGCACTCGCTGGAAGTAGCCTTCCTCTGCGGCATCATGGCCGCCGAGCTCGGCATCAACGTGAAGCAGGCCAAAAGGGCCGGCCTTCTGCACGACCTCGGCAAGGCGGTCGACCACGAGGTGGAAGGCTCACACGCCGTCATCGGCGCCGACATCGCCAAGAAGTACGGCGAGTCCCCGAAGATCGTGCACGCGATCATGGCGCACCACGAGGACGAGAAGCCGGCCACGGTGCTCGCCGTCCTGGTACAGGCAGCGGACGCGCTCTCCGGAGCCCGCCCCGGTGCCCGTCGCGAGATGATGGAAACCTACGTGAAGCGTCTGGACGACCTGGAGAGGATCGCCACCTCGTTCGACGGTGTCCTGACCTCCTTCGCCATTCAGGCTGGCCGCGAGATCCGTGTCATGGTCTCCAGCGAGCAGGTGACCGACGACCGTGCGCTGGTTTTGGCCAAGGACATTGCCAAGAAGATCGAGACCGAGATGACCTATCCGGGTCAGATCAAGGTGAACGTGATCAGGGAAACCAGGGCCACCGAATATGCCCGTTAAGCTTCTCTTCATCGGTGACGTCATCGGGAAGCCGGGGCGCGAGGCCCTCTCCCGTGAATTGCACCGGATCGTGGACCGCCACATGGTCGATTTGGTCATCGCCAACGGCGAGAACGCGGCAGGCGGGTTTGGTCTGACCGAGGAGACCGCCCAGGATATGTTCAAGTGCGGCGTCCAGATGATTACCTCCGGGAACCACATCTGGGACAAGAAGGACGCGCTCGAGTACATCAAGAGGGAAGAGCGGATCGTGCGTCCGGCAAACTACCCCGAGGGGACCCCCGGCAGGGGAACTACCATCGTCAAGACCCCGGGTGGAGTGAAGGTCGGCATTCTGAACCTCGAGGGGCGCGTCTTCATGAACAATCTCGACTGTCCCTTCCGTTGCGCCGATCGAGAGATAGCTAAACTGAAGGAAGAGACGGCGGTCATCCTGGTTGACTTTCACGCCGAGGCGACCAGCGAGAAGGTTTCCCTAGGGTGGTACCTCGACGGCCGCGTGTCGGCCGTCATCGGCACCCACACCCATGTGCAGACCGCGGACGAGCGCATCCTTACTGCCGGAACCGCCTACATGACCGACGCCGGCATGACCGGGGCCTTCGATTCGGTGATCGGCGTGAAAAAGGAAGAAGCGATTCTGAAGTTCGTGAGCCAGCGTCCCTCGAAGTTCGAGGTGGCGAAAAAGGACATCCGCATCAACGCCGTCGCCATCGAGGTAGACGAGAAAACCGGCCTGGCCCTGGGTATCGAGAGAATCAACATCCCTTGCGGGTAGAGGGGGCAATCCTGCTCTTGGACACGCGGCCGCGGCCAACGCGTCCCCGGCGGGAGAGGGACAGGGTGAGGGTTTTTTGAAATAACTTTGGAGGGAAAGTGATGACCGTTGCAGAGCAGATGGAAATAATCAAGAGGGGCGCCGTAGAGATTCTGGTGGAGAAGGAGCTGGTTGAAAAGCTCGAAAAATCCGTCAAGACCGGCGTGCCGCTCAAGATCAAGGCCGGTTTCGATCCGACCGCGCCGGATTTGCATCTGGGGCACACCGTGCTGTTGCACAAGATGCGTCAGTTCCAGAAGCTCGGCCACGAAGTCCACTTCCTGATCGGCGACTTCACCGGGATGATCGGCGATCCCACTGGCAAGTCGGAAACCCGCAAGGTCTTGACCCGCGAAGACGTGTTGAAGAACGCGGAGACCTACAAGGAGCAGGTCTTCAAAATCCTCGATCCCAAGCTGACCAAGGTGGTGTTCAACTCCGAGTGGCTCGGTAAGCTCTCCGCATCCGACATGATAGGGCTTGCCTCCAAATACACGGTCGCCCGTATGCTGGAGCGTGAAGATTTCAGCAACCGTTTCTCCAACCAGCTTCCCATCAGTATCCACGAGTTCATGTATCCCCTGGTTCAGGGGTACGATTCAGTGGCTCTCAAGGCTGACGTCGAGCTGGGCGGCACCGATCAAAAGTTCAATCTCCTGGTTGGGCGCGAACTGCAGAGGGAGTGGGGGCAGGCTCCCCAGTGCGTCATCACCATGCCGCTTCTGGAAGGTCTCGACGGCGTGAACAAGATGAGCAAGTCCCTGGGCAACTACATCGGCATCAACGAGCCGGCGGACGAGATCTACGGGAAGATCATGTCTATCTCCGACGAGCTGATGGTTCGCTACTACGAACTGTTGAGCGATCTCACCATAGTCGAGTTCGAGAAACTCAAGGCTGACCTGAAGGCAGGGGCCATTCATCCGATGGAAGCAAAGAAACAGTTGGCCCGTGAGATGGTAGGGCGCTACCACGGTGCAGAGGCTGCCACCCTTGCTGACGAGAACTTCGTCAAGCGTTTCAAGAACAACGAGACCCCGGAGGACATGCCGGAGTTCACTCTCAAGGCTGAGGGGGAGAAGGTTCTGCTTTGCAAGGTGTTGGCGGAGGCGCAGCTCACCAAGTCCAACAGTGAGGGGCGTCGTTCCATCCTGGGCGGCGGCGTAAAGATCAACGGCGAGAAAGTGTCGGACGAGAA
This sequence comes from Citrifermentans bremense, assembly GCF_014218275.1. NCBI lineage: Bacteria > Pseudomonadati > Thermodesulfobacteriota > Desulfuromonadia > Geobacterales > Geobacteraceae > Citrifermentans > Citrifermentans bremense. Next base: position 3,663,025 of record NZ_AP023213.1, on the reverse strand, counting down.
CCTGGAAATAACCTGTGTCGGCGAGTATGTCATCCAGGTCGGGAAGCGTCGCTTCGCCAAGGTCCGTTTCGCCTAGGCCATAAAAAGACAGTATTCGATAACAGTGGGGCGGCGCGCAGCGCCGCCCTTTTCAGTGTGTCATTTGCAAGTGTCCATAACGTCCATTGGGTCCACCAGGTCCACACCGTCCATAAAAAGCCGCTTCCATGGCTACTCAGTTGCCCCTTTTCACCATTGGAAAAAACAAACGACAAACCCGTTGACGCGGGGGAGGGGTTTTGTTATAACCACCATCCGCTGACGAACGACGCAGTTGTTCGGCAGCGGGTCGGAAAAAAAGCATTGACAGCAAAAAACGTCTTTGCTATAAAGTCTGACTTCGCAGCACAGTTCTTTGCAACCGAATAAGCCGGAATGAAGTTCGTTAACTGTTGTTAGTCAGCAGCTTGAGATTGAGAGCGTAAAGCTCGTAATCTCATCGGTGACTGCAGCGGAAAACAACTTTGAAAAAATCTGAAAAGAATT
>NZ_AP023213.1:3612500-3660000 GCF_014218275.1 Citrifermentans bremense | reverse complement strand
AGCGGCGAGCGAAAGCGGAACAGCCCAAACCGGTACCATTTCGATGGCATCGGGGTTGTGGGGCCCCGACGTGGGATTGATGATTGGTAGGAGAACGGTCTGGAAAGGCCGGCCATAGTGGGTGATAGCCCCTTATCCGAAACCATGATTCACCCTAGGGTGTCCCCGAGTACCGCGAGGCACGTGAAACCTCGTGGGAATCCGGGAGGACCATCTCCCAAGGCTAAATACTACTCTCTGACCGATAGTGAACCAGTACCGTGAGGGAAAGGTGAAAAGTACTCCAATGAGGAGGGTGAAATAGAACCTGAAACCGTATGCCTACAAGCAGTGGGAGCACTATGGAGCAATCCAGTGTGACCGCGTGCCTTTTGCATAATGAGTCAGCGAGTTACCCTCAGCAGCGAGGTTAAGTTCATAGAACGGAGCCGCAGCGAAAGCGAGTCTTAATAGGGCGAATTAGTTGCTGGGGGTAGACCCGAAACCGGGTGATCTATCCATGTCCAGGGTGAAAGGAAGGTAACACTTCGTGGAGGCCCGAACCCACTGGCGTTGAAAAGCCAGGGGATGAGGTGTGGATAGGAGTGAAAGGCTAATCAAACTCGGAGATAGCTGGTTCTCCCCGAAATATATTTAGGTATAGCCTCGCAAAGTAAGTAACGGGGGTAGAGCACTGGATGGGCTAGGGGTCTTACCGGATTACCAAACCTAACCAAACTCCGAATACCGTTAACTGTTATTGCGGGAGTCAGACTGCGGGTGATAAGATCCGCGGTCAAAAGGGAAAGAGCCCAGACCGCCAGCTAAGGTCCCAAAATCTACGCTAAGTGGAAAACGATGTGGAAATGCCCAGACAACCAGGAGGTTGGCTTAGAAGCAGCCACCCTTTAAAGAAAGCGTAATAGCTCACTGGTCGAGTGGGTCTGCGCGGAAAATGTAACGGGGCTAAGCGTAGTACCGAAGCTGCGGATTCGCTTCTTAAGGAGCGAGTGGTAGGGGAGCATTGTGTAAGCCTGTGAAGGTCGACCGTGAGGACGGCTGGAGGTATCACAAGAGATTATGCTGACATGAGTAGCGAAAAACAAGGTGAGAAACCTTGTCACCGAAAACCCAAGGTTTCCTACGTAAAGGTAATCTGCGTAGGGTTAGTCGGTCCCTAAGGCGAGGCCGAAAGGCGTAGTTGATGGGAAACGGGTTAATATTCCCGTACCACCTGTTGTTGCGATGGGGGGACGGAGTAGGGTAGACGATCCAGGCGCTGGTTGTCCTGGTTTAAGGTCGTAGGCGGGAGAAGGAGGCAAATCCCTTTCTCTGTTAACGCTGAGAGCTGATGACGAGGGGGTATCCCCATAAAGTCGTTGATCCCATGCTTCCAAGAAAAGCCTCTAAGCTTCAGACAGCAGGTGACCGTACCGTAAACCGACTCAGGTGGGTGAGGATAAATGTCCTAAGGTGCTTGAGAGAACACTGGTTAAGGAACTCGGCAAAATGATACCGTAACTTCGGGAGAAGGTATGCCCCTTTAGGTGAAGAGACTTGCTCTCCTAGCCCGGGGGGGTCGCAGAGAAATGGCGGTAGCGACTGTTTACTAAAAACATAGGACTCTGCAAAGTCGCAAGACGACGTATAGGGTCTGACGCCTGCCCGGTGCCGGAAGGTTAAGGGGATTTGTTAGCCGCAAGGTGAAGCTTTGAACCGAAGCCCCGGTAAACGGCGGCCGTAACTATAACGGTCCTAAGGTAGCGAAATTCCTTGTCGGGTAAGTTCCGACCTGCACGAATGGCGTAACGATTTCCGCGCTGTCTCAACCAGTGGCTCAGCGAAATTGAATTCTCGGTGAAGATGCCGAGTACCCGCAGAAAGACGGAAAGACCCCGTGCACCTTTACTACAGTTTGACAGTGACATTCGAATAAGCTTGTGTAGGATAGGTGGGAGACTTTGAAGCTGGGACGCCAGTCTCGGTGGAGTCATCCTTGAAATACCACCCTGGTTTGTTTGGATGTCTAACCCAGGCCCGTCATCCGGGTCGGGGACACTGTCTGATGGGTAGTTTGACTGGGGCGGTCGCCTCCCAAAGAGTAACGGAGGCGCGCGAAGGTTCCCTCAGGCTGATTGGAAACCAGCCGTAGAGTGTAAAGGCATAAGGGAGCTTGACTGCGAGACCAACAAGTCGAGCAGGTACGAAAGTAGGTCTTAGTGATCCGGCGGTTCTGTATGGAAGGGCCGTCGCTCAACGGATAAAAGGTACGCCGGGGATAACAGGCTGATCTCCCCCAAGAGTTCACATCGACGGGGAGGTTTGGCACCTCGATGTCGGCTCATCGCATCCTGGGGCTGAAGTAGGTCCCAAGGGTTTGGCTGTTCGCCAATTAAAGCGGTACGCGAGCTGGGTTTAAAACGTCGTGAGACAGTTTGGTCCCTATCTTCTGTGGGCGTAGGATACTTGAGAAGAGTTGACCTTAGTACGAGAGGACCGGGTTGAACGTACCTCTGGTGTTCCAGTTGTTCCGCCAGGAGCAGTCGCTGGGTAGCTATGTACGGAAAGGATAACCGCTGAAAGCATCTAAGCGGGAAGCCTCCTTCAAGATTAGGTATCCCTGGGAGCAATCCCCTAAAGGCCCGTTGTAGACCACAACGTTGATAGGCCGGGTGTGTAAGTGCAGTAATGCATTCAGCTTACCGGTACTAATCGGCCGTGAGGCTTGACCATAAAAAATTCTTAGAGAGGGGGGTGGGTCTCCCACCCCCCGATCATAAACTGCTGATGCGTAAAACCTACAAAAACACGAAAATGCGATTGTTGAGAAATATATTGCGAGAGCCGTAAAGGCTCGAGCTAAGAGTTTCTCTGTGGCTATGCCGAGAGGGTCACACCCGTTCCCATCCCGAACACGGAAGTTAAGCCTCTCTGGGCCGATGGTACTGCACTGGTAACGGTGTGGGAGAGTAGGTCGCCGCAGGGAATTTAATAGAGAAGCCCCGTCAGGAATACCTGACGGGGCTTTTCGCGTTTATGCCGCTAACCTCGTTCGGCTGCTCCTAGCCCCGCACCTTTCTAAATTCTTCTCGCGCTTATGCCGAATGATCTGATCTATTACTCCACCTCAATTGCATTTGAGACCCCTGCCGATAAAATTAGGCTCGTGCAATAAACCCGGCAAAGGAGGCCCAAAGTGAGGATCTACTTGATAGGCGTTATCGGCACTGCACTTCTTTCCACTGGCTGCGCCACCAAGGGGTTCGTGCAGAAACAGCTTGATCCCATCAGTTGCAGAGTCGATGTCCTCGAAAACAGAAATGCTTCACTTCAGACCAAGACTGATTCACTCGAGGCACGCGTTGCTGCGTTAGAAAGCCAGGTGAAGGAAGCCCAATTGGCAAACAAAGCCATGTTGGATGAGGCTACTGCTTCGGCATCGGCGAGTGCACAGCGGGCTGAAGCTGCGGCGGCTGCTGCTGAACAGTCTGCACAACGCACCCAGAAAATTTTCGAGCTCAACCAGAAGAAATGATATCTTGTCATGGCCATCTCTCCACCGAGCCGTGCTCTGTCTAAGTCTCAATATTTCGCCCCGATAATTATATTTATAACCGCCCTGGTGACTGCCGCGTTTTCTTCATACGCTCATGCAGGCAGGTTCACCGATGGTGGAGGAATCATTGGCGCAATAAAGTTGCACAGAATTGGCCCCGGCGAGTCTCTTGTAGAAGTGGCACGACGCTATGATGTCGGCTACCACTCGATCCTGGATGCTAATCCCGGCGTGGAGCCATTTGTTCCCAAGCCGGGCACTGTCGTCACCATTCCCACAGCATGGATCCTGCCACGTGTCCTGAGCGCGCCGGACATAGTGGTTAATCTGCCTGAGTACCGTCTTTATTTTTTCCCGAGGGGAAACCCCGGGTTCGTGTTCACCTTCCCCTTGGGAATCGGTGACGAGGGTGCTGAAACACCTTTAGGCACCTATACCGTTACTGAAAAAATAACGAGCCCATCCTGGCATGTCCCAGACTCAATACGGCGCGAGGGAGGTGGATTACCGCTGATTGTGCTGCCTGGCCCCAACAACCCCTTGGGCACCCATGCTCTTCGCCTCTCACGGGGCAATATCCTCATCCATGGCACCAATCGGCCTTGGGGGATTGGCCGCAGGTCAAGCCATGGCTGCCTGCGCCTCTACCCTGAAGACATAGTGACATTATTCGAGCAGGTGGAAACTGGTATGAGTGTTGTAGTGGTGAACCAGCCTTTGAAGATTGGCTTTCCTGACGGGAGGATAATGATAGAAGTTCACAGGGGCCAAGACGATGAACCGACTGTGGGACAGGCCCTCAAGCGGTTCTACGATCATGGTCTGTTGGGAAAAATCGATTTCTCCAAGTTGGTCCGTGCCATGTTGGAAAAAACGGGCGTGCCGGTAGAGGTGGGTCTGGATCAGTGACTCTCACCATGCCGGCACGCCTCTCGATCACTTCTTCTTGCGCAGGGGGCTGTCTTTCCAGAAAATACCGAGCACTGTCTGTTCGTCGGCAGTGAGCTTCACCCCTTTTTGCTCCATGCGGTGTTGTATTTCCTGCATGTTCTTGCCGGCGGACAGCGCTTGCTCAATTCGTTGTGACGTATGGCAGGAGACGCACTTGTTGTCGATTACCAGGTGGGCTTCCTTGAAAACGCCGCCCGTAACACTACCAAGCTTGCTTCCTGAGGGCGGGACTTCTTGCGCTGCCTGCAGCGATGTGACAGATATCATTATGAGTGCCAGTGCGATTTCTGTTTTCATTACGACTCCTTTCGCAAATTTTGACTAGTGACACTATGGTATAGCACATATTTCCAGGTCTGTCGGTCTTTGCTGTCGTTCATTGACATCCATACTGAGAGGGGTACTATCGGGAACGTATACTCACCCCTGATTGACAGAGGTTTAGGCGCCAAGCGCTATTGTTCGTGTGAGCCTATGCCAGTCGGAGTCCATGAACTCAAGGAGGTTGTTATGGCAGATCAAGCAAGTGCAACAGTCCGCATGTTCGGAGCCCTCCACGGCATAAGGAAAGATCGTGGCCAGCCCACAGAGGTCGAAGTTGACATCCCTGAATCCGGGTGTACCGCCGTCAGCATCGTGCACCGCTTGGACCTGCCCCTTGAAAAGGTCGATGGAGTCTTCATCAACCACAAGATCTACACCCTCGACCACCTCGTCCATCAGGGCGACCACGTCGCGTTCATTCCTATAGGGGTACCTGGTTCCCGCGGTTTGTTTGCCTCAGAGCGCAATCACTGAGTCCATGCCGCATAGTACAGCCTTTAGTGACCGGCCGGTTCTTCGCCTCTCTCTGCAGGAGACCGGCCTTCTCACCCGCTCCCTCCCTAGTTCCCTCACTCACAGTAATCCCATTTGGAAAATTCGCTCGTCGGCGCGTGATCGATGCACGAAACCTCAGCATCGGTATAAGCAATTGCGTGTAAGGATTGGAAGGCATGGTAAAATCAGTAAGTCTTTCTGAAGGGGCGGATTTTACTGGAAGGACCGCCTGGGAGGGATTCATGGCTGCGGACACGAAGGAGAAACTGGGGATGTTGAAACTAAAGCGCATCCTGCTGGTTGAAGATAATGCCAACGATGCCGAACTCACCATGGAGGCTTTGGCCGAGCATAACTTAGCGAATGAGGTCGACATCGTACGGGACGGTGCCGAAGCGCTCGATTATCTACATCAGACGGGAAAATACTCCGGAAGTGAAGCCGGTAATCTGGCCGTTATTCTCCTGGATCTCAAGCTGCCGAAGGTAGACGGACTAGAGGTGCTGAGCGCCATCAAGGCTGATGATAAATTGCGGTGCATTCCCGTAGTTGTACTCACTTCATCTCGGGAAGAGAAAGATGTCGTGGAAAGTTATCGCCTAGGCGTCAACGCATACGTGGTAAAGCCGGTGAACTTCACCGAGTTCATCAATGCTGTCAAGGAGATAGGCGCGTTCTGGGCCATTGTGAACGAGCCTCCTCCTATCCAGCACAGAGGTGTGACCAAATGACGCAGCGACTGCGCATACTGCATCTAGAGGACGACCCCATGGATGCCGAACTCGTGCTGATGGCTCTATCGGCAGAGGGGCTCGATTGTGAAGTTCAGGTGGTATCGAGGCGGGATGAGTTCGACAAGGCCTTGGAGCGAGGGGGGATGGACCTCATTCTGGCAGACTTCGCGCTTCCTGCCTTTGATGGCATGAGCGCATTAGCGATGGTTCGCGCGAAGCTTCCTGATCTTCCTTTCGTCTTTGTCTCCGGGAAGCTTGGTGAAGAGGCGGCAATCGAATCACTGAAAAATGGCGCGACCGATTACGTGCTGAAAAGCAGGTTGTCCAGGCTGGGTCCCGCAGTGCAAAGGGCGCTTACCGAGGCCAAGGAGCGCGTGAAACAACGGCAAACCGAAAAGGCGCTCGAGGTAGCATATGCTGAGATAGAGAAGCGCGCAGAGGATTACCGTAACCTCTTCAACAGCATCAGGGACGTGATCGTGGTTGCGGACCACAACCGGACCATCCTGCACGTCAACCAACCGGCGCTTATGGACAACTTCGGCTACAAATCGCCGGAGGTGGTGGGAAGAAGCAGCATCCTCCTTTACGCGAACGAGGATGACTTCCACAACACGGGAAAGGAAGTTTTCGACGTCGAGGGGCCGGTCGACGGTAAACTCATAGAGCTGAACTTCCGCAGGAAAGGCGGCGAAGTCTTCATAGGTGAACTTTACGCCATGAAAAGGCTGGACCGGCACGGCGTGGTAACCGGCAACATATCGATATTCCGGGATATCAGCCAGCGAAAAAAAGCTGAGGCAGACCTCAGGGAAAGTGAGTTGCGCCGTTATCAACTGCAACTGGAACTCGTCTATGCCGCGGAAATCCAGGCAAAGTTATTGCCGCGCAGCTATCCGGAAATCCCAGGCTTCGATGTCAGCGCCAGGTGTCTGCCGGCGAAGCAGGTGGGAGGGGACTTCTACGATTGGCAGCAGGTGACCCCAACCATGTTCAACCTCACGCTCGGAGACGTTATGGGCAAGGGTATGGCGGCGGCCATGCTCATGGCGACGGTCAGGGCCGCGCTCCATGCGGTCACCCTGTACAACGCGCCGGCACAGGCTGTGCACTTAGCGGAACAGGCGCTCAACGAGGATCTGGAGAACTCTGAGAGCTTCGTCACTCTTTTTCATGCCCAGCTCGATTCTGTCACGCGCACCCTTTCCTTCGTAGATTGCGGTCACGGCTATGTTTTTGTCAGGAGAGCCAACGGTGCGGTGGAGACACTGTCTCCACGTGGGCTTCCTCTGGGGGTACAGGGGGGCGAGATTTACCAGGAAGGACGTATTCAGTTCGAGAAGGGGGATGTGCTGTTACTTTACAGCGACGGACTGATCGACGCGAATCCGCAGCTCGAGTTGACCAACGAGATAATCGCAGAACAGATTACTGGAGAGGAGAGCGCGCTCGATACGGTGGATCGTCTCATTGCGCTCACCAGGCAGCCTGATCCGCAGCCTGACGACATAACGGTCCTGGTAGTGAGGTTTACGGGGCAATAGCCCCTTTCACTCTCCGATGATCTTGATCAGAACCCGCTTCTTGCGCATGCCGTCGAATTCTCCGTAAAAAACCTGTTCCCAGGGCCCCAGATCCAGCTTTCCGCCTGTGACCGCAACCACCACTTCCCGCCCCATGATGGTCCTCTTGAGATGCGCATCGCCGTTGTCCTCTCCGGTGTTGTGCCGGTAGCGGGAGTGAGGCCTTTCCGGTGCCAGCCCTTCCAGCCATTGCTCAAAATCCTGGTGTAGCCCAGACTCGTCATCATTGATGAATACGCTGGCAGTGATGTGCATGGCGTTGCAGAGCAGGAGCCCTTCCTTTATCCCGCTTTCCAGCAGTTCCGCTTCGATGTCCGAGGTGATGTTTACGAAGCCGCGCCTGGACTTAATCTGGAACCAGAGTTCCTTCCGGTAATGCCTCATATAATCTCCTGCTGTTGCTTTCATGTGTGTTGTCGGGATTTTCGTCGATCGTTGCGGACTCTGCCGCAAACGCCGCGTCGAGCATGGCGGGGGCTACCCACCACCGGTTTCTGGCGTGCATGATAACCAGCAACACCTTCCGCTCCTCACGCTCGGCCATTGCGACCAGGCACTGCCCGGCGTTGGGTGTCGTGCCTGTCTTCACGCCTATTGCACCGGGATAGCGCCCGATGAGGCGGTTCTTGTTCCTGATGTGGTAGGAGCGCTTGCTGTTCAGCGTGCGGATACGCATGTCCTTCCTGGCGACAAGTTGTGCGAACAGCGGCTTTTGCATAGCCTTCTCGGTCAGGAGCGCCAAGTCGTGGGCCGTCGTGTATAGCCCTGCGTTGTCGTGTCCACAGGCGTTGGTGAAGCGGGTGTCTCGCAGCTGAAGCGCACGCGCCCGGGCGTTCATCTTTAACACGAAATTTCTTTGATTGCCACACGCATGATCGGCAAGTGCTCGGCAGGCGTCGTTGGCTGAGGCCATGAGCGTAGCCGCGAGCAGGTCCCGTACCGTCAGTTTTTCCCCTTTTCTAAGGCCAATCCTGCTTCCTGTTTCCCCGGCGGCGCCACGGCTGACTACGACTACTTCGTCGAGGTTGCAACTTTCCATTACGATCAGTGCGGTCATGATCTTGGTGAGGCTTGCTGGCGGGCGGCGGATGTGGGCGTTTCTTTCCTTATAGACGTGACCGTTGATCTGGATGAGATAGGAGGGGGGAGAGTGGGTGAACGGTGAGGAGGCTGCGTCCGCGGAGCAGAGCGCCACTGTCAGGATCCCTACTGTCAGTGAAAGTATTTTTAACGATGAGAAATTTTTCATGTTGTGGTTATAGCATTCTTTATTATTGCTGCAACGGATCCAAGGACGCGCAAGACAGGGGAACCCAATCTTGGATTTACAAACAGGCGTGGGTTAAGGTATCTTGGCTCACCCAACTACGCTTGTGAGAGGAACGGTTTGGCAACGAAAATACGCATTCTCCCAGAGAATCTGACCAACAAGATCGCTGCCGGAGAGGTGGTAGAGCGTCCCGCCTCAGTAGCGAAGGAACTGGTGGAAAACGCCCTTGACGCAGGGTCCAAGGAAGTCGTGGTCGAGATAGAGTCAGGCGGAAGACGGCTCATAAAGGTCTCCGATACCGGTTGCGGGATGTCGCGAGACGATGCCCTGCTCGCCCTGGAGCGTCACGCGACCAGCAAGATCGCGACAGACGAAGATCTCTTTTCCCTTTGCACCCTCGGTTTCCGAGGCGAAGCGCTGCCATCTGTCGCCTCTGTTTCCCGCCTCACCATCTCCACTCGGACCAGCGACTCGGTCGAGGGGACGGAGATCTACGCCGAAGGAGGACGGATCAAGGAAGTGAAGGAATGCGGCATGGCGGTAGGTACCGTTATCTCGGTCAGGAACCTCTTCTTCAACACGCCGGCGCGGCTCAAATTCATGAAAAGCGCTGAAACGGAGGGGGGGCACGTCGGTGAGTTGCTGACCCGCCTCGCCATCTCCAGGCCGGAGGTCCGCTTCACCTACAAAAATGACGGCAAGGTCATTTTCCGCGCGCTGGACGCGGATCTGAAGGAGCGGGTCGCCACCATGCTGGGTCGCTCCATCGCCTCCTTTTTGTACCCCGTTTCCTACCGCCAGGAAGGGCTCAAAGTGAGCGGACTGGTGGCGGCGCCGGAGTGCAGCCGCAGTGCGGGGAGCCACCTGTATACCTACATAAATGGACGCTTCATCAAGGACAAGGTGGTGCAGCACGCCATCCTCCAGGCGTACCGTAACTTCCTGGAACGCGGCCGCTACCCCGTCGTCGCGGTTTTCATAGAGATCGAACCTGGCGAAGTCGATGTGAACGTGCACCCGACCAAGCACGAGGTTCGCTTTAGGGAACAGGGAAGAGTCCACGACGCCATTCAGAACGCGGTGGAGTCGGTGCTCAAGGAAACGCCGTGGCTAAAGCGAACTGCAGCGGCAGTCGCAACGCGCTCTGGGGAGACTTCGACGGGAGCGCCGCGACCGGTTCCCTCTACGGAGGCTGTGCAGGGTGCGCTCCCCGCGACGCCACAGCCCCGGCCGGCGCTTACACCTGCCCCCCTTAACACAGCACAGGAGGCTCACGCACGGCAGCTATCGGTCAGCGAGGCACGGGTGGAAGAGGTAAGGGAACTCCTGGTGAATTTCCAGCCTAGGCCGCAGCCGCCGCTTCGACCACAGTACCAGGGATCTGCAGCGGCGAAGGATGCGCCGTTGTATACCCGCGGAGCCGCGCCGGCTCCGGTCCAGGAGCGCGAGAAGGCTTCGGATCCAGAACCGCCTGCAGCGGGGTACTTCTCATCGCTCGGCGTCATCGGGCAGTTCAACGCCTCCTATATCCTCTGCCAAAGGGGCACCGATCTCGTCCTCATCGACCAGCATGCAGCCCACGAGCGGGTGGCGTTCGAAAAGTTGAAAGGACAGTTCGCCGGTAGGGAGGTAGACAGCCAGGGGCTCCTTTTTCCTGAGACCATGGAATTTTCTTTCCGGGAATCGGCCGTGCTGCGGGAACACCAGGCGGAGCTCGCCAGGCTTGGTTTCGAGTTTGAGGAGTTCGGGGGGAATACCTGGCTGTTGAAGGGCGTCCCACAGGTACTGTCGGCGACGCGGTATCTGGACACGATTCGGGATATCCTCGAGGAGCTGGGAAGTCTCAGCCGCAGCCGTGCCTTCAGCGACATCCAGGAAGACCTGCTAGCGCGGATTGCCTGCCACAGCGTGGTGCGCGGCCGGCGTACCCTGAGCCAAGTGGAGATAGCGGCACTTTTCAAGCAGATGGATGAAACGGATTTCTCCAGCAACTGCCCGCACGGCAGGCCGGTGATGCAGACCCTCACGCTCGCCGAGGTGGAGAAGATGTTCAAGAGAATCTAGCGGTGTCGACCCGTTAAGTATAAGTGAGGCACCAGTTGCAGGATAAAGACAAGAAGATCAAGCTCATCGTCCTTGGAGGACCTACCGGTTCGGGCAAGAGCGATCTCGCGGTGAAACTGGCGGAGGAGATCGGCGCAGAGATCGTCAACGCTGACTCCATGCAGGTCTACCGCAGGTTGGATATCGGTACGGCGAAGCCCTCCGCTGCAGACTTGGCCCGTGTTCCCCACCACCTGATCGACATCCTGGATCCGGACCAGGAGTTCACCGCCTCGGATTTCAGGCGCGAGGCCGCCGCTGCCATCGCCGACATCGAGCGCAGGGGGAAGAAGGCTATCGTTGTCGGCGGGACCGGGCTGTACATTCGCGCGCTGCTGCATGGCTTGGTGGACTCTCCCACAGGGGACCCGGAGTTGCGCCGTCAGTTCGACGACGTGCCGGGCGATGAGCTCATGAGGCGCCTGTCGCTGGTCGACCCGGAGACCGCAGAACGGCTGTACCCAAACGACAGGGTTCGCCTGATAAGGGCGCTGGAGGTGTACCTGCAGACCGGCCGCCCCATCTCGGCCTACCGCTCGGAGCATGCCTTCTCGGAGGCCAACTATGACGCGCTCAAAATGGCCATCAGGGTGGACCGGGGGGAACTGTACCGCCGCACAGACCTCAGGGTCGAGAAGATGCTCGAAGCCGGGCTGGTCGAGGAGGTCCGTTCGCTACTGGCGGCGGGGTACGGACGGGAGCTGAAATCGATGCGCTCGATCGGCTACAAGGAAGTCACTGCCTTTCTGGCAGGGGAAATGACGCTGGATGAAGCAGTTACCCTCATAAAAAGAGACACGAGGCGATACGCTAAACGGCAGATGACATGGTTTGGCAGGGAAAAAGATATTTATTGGCTTGAATATCCCGGAAGTTTTGCTACTATCCTTGGACATGTGATTGAATTTCTTGCGTAAGGGAGCGGAATCATGCCGAAAACGCCTTTTAACATCCAGGACCAATATCTGAACCAGTCTCGCAAGGAGCGCGTAAAGGTCTTGGTGCAACTAATGTCCGGTGAGAAGCTTGAGGGGCATATCAAATCCTTCGACAATTTTTCCGTTCTCATGGAAGTTCACGGCGATATACTCATTTATAAGCATGCCATCTGCAGCATCACCTCAGTAGACGGCGTGTTTCGTCTGCACCAGTAATTACTCAGCCAACCCCACCGATAGATCCAGTCCGCCTAAGGATTAATACAATTCAAAGCGGCCAAGGTCTAGCGGGTGAAAACCTCTCCATCTCCAGCCGGCTCCAAAGAGCCGGCTGCCTTTTTTTATCTGTTGCCAAAATCCTCCTTCTCCTCATATGATTGGTGCTTGCGCTCCTGAGAGGTGTCCGGTGCCGCAAAGCTGATGAAAGGATTCCTTAGTGCCGGTTTGCAGGACCCGCCAACGGGAAGCGAAACAGGAGGAAGTGGATGTCAGGCCTTATTGTCGACAGGGTGATGCCGGGAAGCATCGCCGAGGAACTTGAAATCGAGCCGGGAGACCGGCTGATATCGGTGAACGGTCACCCGCTGCGCGACGTCATTGATTACAACTACCATTCGGCCGACGACCTGCTCGATCTCGAACTGGAAAAGGCAGACGGAGAGTTTTGGGAGCTGGAGGTAGAGCGGGAGGAGGGTGAACCGCTGGGGCTCTCGTTCGAGGCTCCTCTTCCCGCCCGCTGCGGCAACAACTGCGTCTTCTGCTTCGTGCACCAGCTCCCCAAGGGGCTCCGCGGCCCGCTCTACGTCAAGGACGAGGATTACCGCCTTTCCTTTCTCTACGGAAATTACGTGACGCTGGCCAACATCGGCCGTGTCGAGCTGGACCGGATCAAGGAGCAGCGCCTGTCTCCGCTCTACATCTCCGTTCACGCCACCGATCCGAAATTAAGGGAGGATCTGCTCGGCAAAAGCGGCATACTACCCATCCTCGACGTGATGAAGGAACTGGCCGAGGCGCGGATAACCATGCACACCCAGGTGGTACTCTGCCCAGGATGGAACGACGGCGAGGCTTTTGCCCGCACCGTAGAGGATCTCGCCTCGATGCACCCGGCGGTCGCCTCGCTGGCCGTCGTTCCTGTGGGGCTCACCGAGCACAGGAAGCACCTGCCGCCGCTTACCCCCTTGACGAGGGAGTTCGCGGCCTCCTTCATCGGTGAATGGAGCAGCAAGGCGCGGTTTCTGGAGGAGAGGCTCGGAGAGCCGTTTCTTTTTCTCGCCGACGAGTTTTACATCAAGGGAGAGATCCCCTTTCCGCCTTTGGAGAGCTACGGCGATCTTCCCCAGTTGGAAAACGGCGTGGGCATGATCCCACTTTTCCTGTCGGAGGCGGAGCAGGTGCTCGAGGAGGCCGAGCCGGTACCGGGCGCGCGGGTCACCGTGGTCACTGGCGAGTCGCCCTACAACTACCTGTCGGGTTTTCTGGCGCAGCTATCGGAGGCGACCGGCGCTTCCGTTGTCGCCGTTGCTGTGAAAAACAGGCTGTTTGGACCATCGGTCACCGTGACAGGGCTTGTCTGCGGCAGGGACATAATTTCCGCGCTGCAGGGGGTAGAGCTGGGAGATTTGGTGCTGGTTCCCGACGTGATGCTGAAGGAGGGTGAGGGGGTGTTTCTTGACGACCTGACGGTGGACGACCTGGAGCGGGAGTTGGGCAAACCGGTTCAGGTGGTCGAATCGACCCCCTATGGCATCTATGACGCTTTAGCCGACATGCGGGAATAGGGACGGGGATTTTGCGACGGGGATGAAGCAGGAAGCCGGTGGGGGCAGTGCCCTGCACCGGCTTTTTTTTAGCGGCTCATCGCATCGATGACGTCGAAGTCGAAGACACTTTCGGCTGTGGACTTGATCAGGTTGATCTTCTCCTCGTCGTCCGCGGTTATTTTCGAGACGTGCTCGGAGAGGGTTATGAAAACCTCCGCCGTGTTCTGCAGTGTTCTGATGTAAGGGATGTTGCTGTCGTCCAGGATCTTCTGGCTGATGGCGGAGATGGGGGCGATCCCCGGGATCACCAGTCCGGCCAGTTTTTGCCGGTAGGCCGGGATATTGTACAGTGCCGACGTGGTGACTATCAGTTCGTCGCGGGAACTGGTGGTGATCAGTAGCGTCGAATCCTTCAGTGTGTCGATGACGCGCTGGGAGGATGCTGCGCCGAGCTGGATGTTGTGGATGATCCGGTTCTTCCCTTGCTGGTCCCCCTGGAGTGGCAGTTTCAGCAGCTTGGAGAGGTCGAGGAGGGTCGGGTTCGCCAGGGTGCGGGAGTAGTCGAAGGCTCCCGCTACCTGCTGCTGGCGGCTCTCGAAGAAGCTGCGCAGGAAAGCGAGTGTCTCTTCCCGCTTGTTCGGTAAAAGCTTGTTCACCAGGACCAGCTTGACCTCGGCTCCCTGCTGCTGGAACAGCGAGAGGTTCAGCTGGACCGAGTCGATCACGCATCCTATCCCGCCGCTTGCCACCATGATGACCGGTGCGTCGAGGGTGCGGGCGATCTGTGCGTTGTTAACGCCGACCACCGAGCCCACGCCGCCGTGCCCTGAACCTTCGATGATCAGGAAGTCGTTCTTGGCCTCAAGCTCGCGGCACGCTTTTTTTATGCTTTCCAGCGGCGCCTCAGGGCTGATCTCGCCTGAAAGGTACCTTTTCGTGTAACCCTTGCCCAGCACCACGGGCGACATCAGCGCCCGGTCAGCTTCCATCCCGTACACAGAGGCGATCAGCGCCGCATCCATGTCCATCTCCACCCCGTCCAGCATGAAGACCTTGGGGCCGATCGGCTTGATGAAGCCGACGCGGGCGTATTTCTTCTTGGCCAGGTGCAGCAAGGACAGGCTGATGGTCGTCTTGCCGCAGTGCTGCCCTGTCGCCGCTATGAATATCTTCTTGCACATTTGCTAAAGCCCCGTTTGCATCCTTTCAACTAACAGCTATCAGACTATCGGCATTATACTGTGTTGGGAAATTGGGGGCAACATGGTATACGGTACCGGCCCAATACTGTATCTGACGGATCTTTCATGTTATTTGTCATAGTGCGGCATCCTGTCGGGCGGTCTGACCGCATCACCAATACCTGCTTGACGGTTTACCCATATTCTGTAATAATCCGCCGGTCCAAACCCCTGTTTGCTAACATCAAAATTTTCTAAGCCGCACCCCAATACAGGAAAGAAAAGGAGCGTAAACGTGAAAAAGATCTTGGCAATCCTCTCCTCCTTGCTGTTACTCACGCTGACCGTTTCGGCTTTTGCTGCCGACGGATCATTCAAAAGGGTTAAAAAAGAGGGCACCCTCACCATCGGTCTGGACGATGCCTTCCCTCCCATGGGATACCGTAACGACAAAGGACAGCTGGTCGGTTTCGACATCGACGCCGCGGAAGAGGTAGGCAAACGCCTGGGCATAAAGATCAAATGGCAGCCGACCGCCTGGGACGGCGTCATGCACGCGCTCAACTCCAAGAAGTTCGACTGCATCTGGAACGGGATGACCATCACCGAAGACCGCAAGAAGGAAGTGGCCTTCACCAAGCCCTACAAGATGGACGGTCAGGTGGCGGTAGTGCGCTTCGGCGAGAAGAAGTTCAAGAAGCTCGCAGACCTGAAGGGGGCCAAGGTAGGGGTTCAGAAAGGTTCGTCCGCCGTGGAAGCCGTCAAGAAACTCCCGGCAGCCCCTTCCGAAGTGCGTGAGTACGAGGACAACCCCAAGGCACTGCTGGATCTCGAGTCCAAGCGTCTTGACACGGTCGTCATCGACGACGCCACCGGCCGCGACTTCATCTCCAAGCGCCCCGGCAAGTTCCAGATCATCCCCGGCAACATCACCAAGGAGCCGTTCGGCGTCGCCTTCCGCAAGGAGGACGTAGAGCTGCGCCAGGCGGTGCAGAAGACCCTGGACGGCATGGTGAAGGACGGAACCATGGCCAAGATCTCTAAGAAATGGTTCGGCGAGGACATCACCAACCCGAAGAAGTGGAAATAGGACCGAACTTTCCCCTCCCCGGAAACGGGGAGGGGAACCGTTACAGCTAACAATTCAGGTGTGCCGATGAGACTTTTCCCCGGCAGGATCTCTAAAAAAACGATCCTGCTTTTTTCATGCGTGTTTCTCCTCCTGGTCCAGGCCTGCTACGCCGTGGACTACGACCAGATCTTTAGTGACGCCAACGATGCGATGGGAAGTGGAGATCTTCCAGCAGCCATCGCCATCCTGCAGAAGGTCAAGCTGGACAAAAGTGACGACAGCGGCGCCTTCGTCAGGAGCCGGATGCAGATAGCGAGGCTTCAGTTCGCTCTCAAGGATATGAAGGCCGCCAGCGCCAGCGCCCAGGAGGTTCTCGCCGTCTACCCGGACAACAGCGAGGCGCTCAACTTCCTGGAGTCGGTCAAGAAGGAGCAGAAGCCGCGGTACCAAGTATTCATCGAGGACTGCCTTCGCTTCCTGCCGCAACTCTTGAAGGGGGCGGTGATGACGATCACGCTGGTCGTTTGCATCATCGTGATATCCCCCCTGGGAGGCCTGTTGATCGCTTTGGGGCGCATCAGCCCCTTCAAGCCGGTCTCCGGACTCTGCTGGTTCTTCATCTGGCTCTTCCGTGGCACACCGCTTCTGCTGCAGCTCTTCTTCATCTACTACGGCCTTCCGTCTCTCGGCATCACCTTCAAACCCTTCACAGCCGCCATCCTGGGCCTGGGCCTCAACTACTCCGCTTATCTGGGAGAGATCATCCGCGGCGGCATCCAGAGCATCGAGCACGGACAGATGGAAGCCGCCAAGGCCATCGGCATGAGCTACTGGCAGGCGATGCGCCGGGTAATCATTCCGCAGACCTACAAGCGGCTCATGCCCCCCATAGGCAACGAGTTCATAGCGCTCATCAAGGACACCGCGCTGGTCTCCACCATCGCCATGGTGGAACTGATGCGCTCCGCCGACCAGATGTTCAACGCTTATTTCAACGTGACCGCGCTGATTCTGGCCGCGATCATCTACCTCCTCTTCACCACCATCTTCACCTTCATTTTCGAGAAGATCGAAATCAGGGCCGGCATCTATGAAAACCGCTAACCAACCGCTTTTAAGCCTCAAAGGGATCACCAAGCGTTTCGGCGCGCTGACCGCGGTCAACGGCGTTGACCTCGACGTCTGCCCGGGTGAAATCGTGGTGATCATAGGCCCTTCCGGGTCGGGAAAGTCGACGTTGCTGCGCTCGGTGAACTTCCTCGAGGAGATAGAGGAAGGGACCATAACCTTCGAGGGGAACGAGATCGGCTATGTGAAGAGCAAGCACGGGCGACGCCACCTGGACGCTCCAGCGAAAATCTGCGAGCTTCGCTCCGAGATCGGCATGGTGTTCCAGCACTTCAACCTCTTCCCGCACATGACCGTCCTCGGCAACGTGATGGAGGGGCCGCTCACCGTGCAGAAGAAGTCCCCCCAAGCTGCCCGAGAGATTGCGCTGGACATGCTGGCGAAGGTGGGGCTATCCGACAAGCGCGATGTCTACCCGGCGACCCTGTCGGGGGGGCAGAAGCAGCGCGTCGCCATAGCGCGGGCGCTGGCCATGCGGCCCAAGCTGATGCTATTCGACGAGCCCACTTCTGCCCTCGACCCTGAGCTGATCGGCGAGGTGTTCGACACCATACGGTCGCTGGGCAAGGAGGGAATGACCATGATCATCGTCACCCATCAGATGGGGTTTGCCAAAGAGATGGCAGACAGGGTCATCTTCATGGAGAAGGGATCCTTCGTAGCCCAGGGGACCCCCGAGGACTTCTTCAGCAATCAGATGGAACACGAAAGGATCCAGTCCTTTCTCAACCGTATCATGTGACCAACCGGGGCGGCGCCAGCCGCCCCTTCCCCTCTTCCCCTCTTCCCCTCTTTCCCCGCCCCTCCCTCCCGTTCGACAACCCTTTTCCCCGTGATACAATCTATCCGTTTGCGCGTTGTTCTCGTTAATGTGTTTTGCTCCCGCCTAAAAACCAGTCAAATCAGCTGATTGCGTGCAGCAGTTTCTGGATTAAGCTAAGAAAGGGGGATCATCATGATAAGAGAGGACGAGGTCATCGGCACCATCCGCGCCGCATTGGAGCGCGAACCGAGGGTGAACCTGCACAACCATCCCATTGAACTGAGCTATGCCGATGGCGTGGTGACCATCTCAGGTGAGGTCGGCGGGATCGCCGCCAAGAAGATCGCGCTGGAGATAGCCGCGAAGCCTTCCCCCGTATCCGGGATAGTGGACCGGCTGCGGGTTGAGCCTTCGGAACCGATGGAGGACGGCGCCATTCGCGACCATGTCTGCAACGCCCTCACCAGCGAGCCTGCCTTCAGGTCCTATTCGGTCCGGGCGCTGGTAAAACAGGCGCTGGAGCCGGTGCGGTCGGTGCAGGAGGAGCGTTGCTTCGAGGTGGAGGTAAATGACGGCGTGGTGGTGCTAAACGGCGTCGCCGAGAGCATCTCCCACAAGCGCTTGGCGGGGGTCCTCGCCTGGTGGGTTCCCGGCAGCCGCGACGTGGTGAACGGAATAGACCTCTTCTCCAATGCCGAGGAGCAGGATGAAGAGCTGGTCGACTTGATCCGGATCGTGCTCGAGAAGGACCCGCTGGTGAACGCCTCCCAGATTTCGGTTCACAGCCGGGACGGTGTGGTCACCCTGGAGGGGACGGTGCCGACCCCGAACAACAAGAGGGCGGCGGAGTCGGACGTGTGGTACGTGTTGGGTGTGAACGATGTGGTCAATAAGCTGGTGCTGACTGGGCTATGAGGAGCAGGCCCAAAGAGCCGCGCGTGCCTCCGGACCGGCGCGAGACGCTGCGCCACGAGATCGTTTCGCTGCTGTCCGGTGAAAACATGACGGCCAGGGAGATTTCGGGGCAGGTAGGGATTGGCGAGAAAGAGGTGCTGGAGCACCTGGAGCACATAAAGGCCGCACTCCGCAGCAGGCTGGTGGTGACACCTCCTTGCTGCCTGGAGTGCGGTTTTTCTTTCCGGAAACGGGATCGCCTGGGAAAACCAGGGCGCTGCCCGGTATGCCGCAGCGAACGTATCGTCGACCCATCCTACACTGTCGAGTAGCTTCTCCCTTTAGACGTCCAGAACCACCGTCGCATGCCAGCCTTCGCTGGTCTTTCTCACGGCGTATCTCAGCATCGTCACAGCCTTTACGTCGGTGCTCATTTCGTGTCTCGCCGGGTCTATCTCCTCGCCCTGCAGCGTGCCGCGCAGTTCCACGCCGCTATCGCTCCGAGAGATGGTCAACTCGGCAGGAATAAGGAGCAGCCTTTTGGCGTCCTTGTAGAAGATCAGCTCGTTCAGGAAGTCGAACAGCAGCATCTCCTCGTCTTCCTGGGTGAGCTTGACTTCCACCGTCTGCGTCAGCCTGATGCCATCCAGGTTTTCCGCCATCACCTGCATGGTTGCCCGCGCCGCGTCCCGGAAGAGCTCTTCGAGCGTTTCAGCCCAAGCGTCGAAAGCGACGTCGGCATGGGCTAT
Source organism: Citrifermentans bremense (assembly GCF_014218275.1). Lineage (NCBI taxonomy): Bacteria > Pseudomonadati > Thermodesulfobacteriota > Desulfuromonadia > Geobacterales > Geobacteraceae > Citrifermentans > Citrifermentans bremense. Next base: position 3,640,514 of record NZ_AP023213.1, on the reverse strand, counting down.
GTCACCGCGATATTGGTACGGCATCGTTTCCCCCTGCTGCCCCTGTTTCTGCAGGAGTCACCCCTTGATGTTGCCGATGGGAACCAGGCGCGCGACCCTCTTGCTCAACCCCGCAAGCTCGGTCGCTTCCACGACCTCGTCTATGTTCTTGTAAGCGGGGCCCGCCTCCTCGGCCAAGCCGCCGAACGAATCGGTGCGGACGTAGATCCCCCGCGCCTCCATTTCGCGCTGCAGCTTGTCGCCCCTGAAGGTTTTCTTCGCCTCGTGCCTGCTCATGGTCCTGCCGCTGCCGTGGGCGGTGGTGAAGAAGGCGTCGGCGCCTGTTTGCATCCCCGCCAGCAGATAGGAGCCGGTCTCCATGCTCCCCCCTATGATGACGGGTTGACCGGTCTTGGCATAACAGGAGGGTAGCCCCGCCGCGCCAGGGCCGAAGGCGCGGGTCGATCCCTTGCGGTGCACCAGGAGTTCCTTCCTCGTCCCGTTTATCTCGTGTCTTTCCAGCTTTGCCGTGTTGTGCGCGACGTCGTACACCATGCGCAGCCCGAGCTCGTCGGGCGAGGCGTGGAACATATCGGAGAACACCTCTCTGATCCGGTGCAGGATCACCTGCCGGTTGGCAAAGGCCATGTTGACCGCACACTTCATCGCGCTGAAGTACGCTTGACCCTCGGGCGACTGAAAAGGGGCGCAGGCAAGCTCGCGGTCGACGATCTTGATGCCGTACTTGCGCCCCATGACCGAGAGGAACAGCTTCAGGTAGTCCGTGGCCACCTGGTGACCGAAGCCCCTGCTGCCACAATGGAACATGACCACCACCTGGTTCGGCACCGTGGTGAGCCCGAAGGCGGCGGCGAGCTCCGCATCCATGACGTTCTCGGGCTTGACCACCTGTACCTCGCAGTAGTGGTTGCCGCTTCCCAGTGTGCCGAGCTGGTTGTAGCCGCGCTCTACCGCCTTGTCGCTTACGTGCGATGCGTCGGCGCCGGAAAAGCAGCCTTCCTCCTCGGTCATCTCCAGGTCATGCTGGGTGGCGAAGCCGTTTTTCAAGCACCAGCGCGAACCCTGCTGCACTAAGGAGCGGAAATCGTCAGGCTTCAGCTTCACGAACCCATGGCAGCCGACGCCGGTGGGAATTCTCGCGAAGAGACGATCGACAAGCTGATGCAACTTGGGAAGGACCTGCTCGGCAGTCAGGTTGGTCAATACCAGCCGCATGCCGCAGTTGATGTCGAAGCCGATCCCCCCCGGCGAGATCACGCCGCTCCCCGGATCCATGGCGGCTACTCCACCAATGGGGAAACCGTAGCCCCAGTGACCGTCGGGCATGCAGTAGGCGTATCTCTGGATGCCGGGGAGGGTGGCGACGTTGCTCACCTGCTCGAAAACGCCCGCATCCATCTCCCGGATCAACTTCTCCGAGGCGAAGATGCGGGCCGGGACCAGCATCCCCTCCTTGTAGCTCACCGGAAGTTCCCACACCTGGTCTGTTATCCGTTTCAGCGCCGCCGGCACGTTCATAGCACCTCCATTGCTGCGGTTGTCATGGTCATGCACCCGGAGATGTTACCATAACTTAAATCTGGTTGCCCGAAGGCAATGCTTTGACGGAGGGGGCGGCAGGGCGAACGGGTGGCGTTGCGCAGGTGTTGATTGTGTGATAGTGCGGCAAGGATGTTTTTGGCGGCAGGAGCAGGGGAGAGCTGCGCAACGCTTCGAGAAGGCATAGGCAACTGCTACCCCTGTCATATAGGGAGTCGAATTAAGCCGAGTGCTCAGCCTTGGTCGCTGTGGCCGGAGGGGGCACTGGTATTGCCTCTTCCTGCTTGACCCATTTTTCTGAACGGTCGAATCCGACAATGGATCCGGTGGATACCAGGTAGTCGAGATGAAAGTCGGTGACCACATCGTAGGTGAAGTCGTCGTAGCAGACCAAGACGCCCATGCTGTTTCCCCCTGTTATAGCCATGATGTTTTCCTCAAGCATCAAAGAACCTATCGGAGGGTCGTAGCAGTAACTTTAATTTCATGAGCATATTCCCGTGGGCCTGCTTCAATTCACTTGTTTAATAGTGCCAAAAGTCGGCCACTCTCTGCTCAAACGTGGTTGACAAGGGTGCGGGGTCACCTGTATGCTCCACGGGTTGCGAAAGCGCAACAAAAACGTCGATGAGGTCACTTAAATGGATAACGAAAACAGGGATGAGATGGAGACGGAAGAGGAAAGCTTTGCCGACTTGTTCGAGCGCAGCCAGAAGGATGCAGGGCGCCTCGAGCCGGGCTCCAAGGTTGAGGCGACTGTCCTCAAGATCACCAAGGACTGGGTCTTCCTGGACACCGGTCGCAAGGGCGAAGGGGTCCTGGACATAAAGGAACTGACCGATGCCGAAGGCAACGTGAGCGTCAAGGTCGGCGACAAGGTCACCGCCTGGTTCATCTCGTCGCGCAACAACGAAATGCGCTTCACCACCAAGATCGGGGCAGCAAGCGGCCAGTCCGCCGGCAACGCGCAGCTCGAAGAGGCCTACGCAGCTGGCATCCCGGTCGAAGGCACCGTGGAGAAAGAGGTCAAAGGCGGCTTCGAGGTGAAGGTCGCAGGTTCGCGCGCCTTCTGCCCGTTCTCGCAGATCGCTCTGAGAAGGGTCGAGGATACCGCTTCCTTCATCGGGAAGCAGATCTCCTTCAAGATCGTGGAGTACGCGGAAAACGGCCGCAATATAGTTGTCTCGCACCGTGCATTGCTGGAAGAAGAACTGCAACAGCAAAAGGATGCCTTGAAAGAGACCCTGAAGGTAGGCGATCGCGTCAAGGGGACCGTAACCTCACTGCGCGATTTCGGCGCCTTCGTCTCCATCGGGGTAGTGGAGGGGCTGCTGCCGGTTTCTGAGGTGGCCTGGGCCCGGGTGAATCACGTAAGCGACGTGTTGTCGGTCGGGCAGGAAGTGGAAGTCGTGGTGAAGGGGATTGACTGGGAGAAGAACCGCATCTCGTTCTCCCTCAAGGACACCCTGGCCGACCCCTGGGAAGAAGCGGCGAGCGCCTTCCCGGAAGGGTCCTACCAGAACGGCAAGGTGGCACGTCTCACCCCGTTCGGCGCCTTCGTCACGCTGGGAAGCGGCGTCGACGGCCTGATCCACATCTCCAAGCTCGGCGCCGGCAAGAGGATCCAGCACCCGCGCGAGGTCCTCGCCGAAGGGCAGGAAGTCGAGGTGAAGGTTGAAGGGGTGGACCGCGAGCAGAGAAGGATCTCGCTGTCGCTTGCCTCGGTGAGCCGTGCCGAGCAGGAGCAAGCCGAGACCATGGACGCCTACAAAAAGACCGTCTCCGAAGCACCGAAGGGGATGGGTACCCTGGGCGACCTGCTGAAGGCAAAACTCAAGGGGTAACACTTGGAGGATCTGGTCCCTGACCGCAGGCACCTGCTCCGGTTGGCGAATACCACCATGCCCTACGGGAAGTACCGGGGAACCCTCCTGGTGGATCTCCCGGAGCCTTACCTGGTGTGGATGCGCCAAAAGGGCTTCCCCGAAGGGGAGCTTGGCAGCATGCTGCAGTGCATCTACGAGGTGAAGGTGAACGGGCTGGAATATCTTTTCGACCCGCTGCGCAGGCGATAAACAAACGAAAGCCCCTCTTGCCTAGACAAGGGGGGCTTTTTACATCCGGTAGTTGAAGAAACGGAGAGCCGAGGCTAACGCTTCCACTCCACCCTGACCATGTGCTGGTCGTGGCTCCACTGGTAGTGCAACTCGCCTCTTTGCGATTTATAGATTTCCCGTCCTATCTTTTGGGCCAGCTTGTCCTCGGTCGTGGTTAAGGTGATCTGGCCGTTCTCCTCTTTTATCTCCATGATGCGCCCCAGCGGGTTCTTCTCGCGATGCTTGGACTCCTGCTGCTTGATACTGTTAAGTATCTCCTCCCTGTGCTGCGCCAGGTAAGGGCCGGACAGCGTCACCACCCCCGCCGGGTCCTCCCCCTGGATGCGCTGGCAGGCGGGGCACAACACCTCGCCGGTATGTGCACCGGGTATGGTTTCAATCTGCCATCTCTTGCTGCGGTAGACTATGCCGCACCCCTTGCATACGGTTCCATCCTTGAGACCGCCCTTGGGCAGGTAAGGCTCCAGGCTCCGGACCGCCATTTGTCCCTTTTCCTCCATGGTAATTCTGGCACCTCGTGGCATGGCTACCTCCGTCTAGCGTTAGATTGCTGTAAAGCCACCCTAGTATAGCACCCTGATCATTCCCTGCACTTGACTGCGCGCCATTTGAATAACTCCCGCTCAATTCTCCTATGCTCCTGCTCCCTCTAAGGAACCGGCAGCGCCCGAGAAGGCGTCCACTTCTACCTGAGATCTTGTAAGGTTCCGCAAGGTGCGCGACGGTGCCGGCTGGAGGACCGTGCCACCCCGCACGAAACGAAAAAAGGCCCAGCAAATTTGCTGGGCCTTTTCCGAAAAGGATAACTGGCACTTAACCACGGAGAATCCTTTACACATATCCGTCGGTGGGAAGGGCTTCAGGATGTGTCGTTGCGGCATGCTTTCTACTGACCATGTCACCCGGTGCACTCCGTTTCTTCCCCCTTTTTGAAGCGGTTGAAACGCGCATGGCGGATGTGATTATTTTAGGCCAATCGGCTTGATCTCCTTAAGCGCCAGTTATGAGCTCCAAAGTACCGTAGAGGCTGGTGAGACCACGCTCTTTTGTAAAGCATCTCCCCGGAAGACGCTTTAGGTAATTCCTCATACTTCAGGGAATTGCACACCACGTCTGAAACCTGGGAAATCGTAAGTGTGGAATAATCAGGGTACCTCATGCTACCTCTTTACCTGTACTCCAGAGCTATTTCAAAGAACCTCTCTGCTATGATTTTAGTCTACGCCCACCCCCCCAAAGAGTCAACAGGTTGAATGCGCGTCTATTTGTTGTGCAGTTAATTTTTTGCTAATACTTCAACGGGGTCTTCTGGCGCCAGAACTGCGGCCGCTTATTCACCTGCCACTTTTAGTGGTTCAGTTGTCTCGAGCCGGTTGTCTGCGGGTTGGTGTATGGTACCATTTGCACCTTGGGAGGGGGTATGACAGTCGACCCGAGAAGAGCGATGGAGGCGAGGAAGGAGCGGATGCTGAGCGAGCACCTAGCCGCCCGGGGAATCCGTGACGCCGCCGTGATGAAGGCTATGCGGGAGGTTCCCAGGGAGGCGTTTCTCCCTTCGGGCATGGAACTCTTCGCCTACGACGACGGCCCGCTTCCCATCGCCGAGGGGCAGACCATCTCCCAGCCCTATATCGTCGCCTACATGATCGAGGCGCTCGAGTTGCTCGGCGGGGAGCGGGTGCTGGAGATCGGCACAGGCTCCGGGTATGCCGCGGCGGTCCTAAGCCGCTGCGCAGCCCGGGTCTACACGGTGGAGCGCATCCCCTTCCTGGCGGCGGGGGCGCGAGCCCGGCTCGAAGAACTCGGCTATGACAACGTGACGGTCCATCTCGGCGACGGCACCCTGGGGTGGGAGGAACACGCGCCGTACGACGCCATCGTGGTCACCGCGGGGGCGCCGGAGGTGCCGCGCGAGTTGCTGGACCAGTTGGCGCCCCTGGGGAGGCTGGTGATCCCGGTCGGCCCCACCCAGCACCTGCAGGAATTGGTGAGGGTGCGCCGGACGCGTGAGGGGAAAATCCGCCAGGAGCAACTCTGCCCGGTCCGCTTCGTGCCGCTGATCGGCGAGCACGGCTGGTGAGCTAGGCGGGTAGGGGGCCAGAGGCCGGCAGCTGGTCCAGGGTGTCGAGCAGGGTCTTTTCGCTTACCGCGCCGTAACGCGACAAAAGCCGCATCAACTGCTCCGGAAGCGGGGCGGGGATGTTCACCTCTTCGCCGGTTGCCGGATGCACCAGCGTCGTCTTATAGGAATGCAGGGCGTGCCCCGTGAAACCGGTCAAGGCCCTCCCGCCGTAGCGCTTGTCCCCCAGGATCGGGTGACCGATCATCCTGAAATGCTGCCTGATCTGATGCATGCGCCCGGTGATCGGGTAGACCGCCAGCAGCGAAACACCCCCCCCGTGAAAGAGCCTCAGGTAACTGGTCTGCGATTCTTTCCCATCCAAAGGCGCATCGATCACCCCCTGCTTCTGAAGCTTTCCCTCGACCAGCGCCAGGTAGAGCTTGCCGAGCCCTTCTTCCTGGATCATCTTGCCGAACATCCCGGCGGCCACAGCGTTCTTGGCGAGAATGATGGCTCCCGAAGTCCCCTTGTCCAGACGGTTCACCGGCCTGAGCCTCCCCACGCCGTCGCGCTTTTGCAGCAGCGTCTCGGCGAGGTCCACCAGGTTCACCTCGTCCGGGTCTTCGGTGCGGTGCACCGATAGCCCCGGCGCCTTGTTCAGCGAGATGATCCAGCTGTCCTCGAATAGGATGTCCAGATCCGGGGTGATGCGCGCGAGGAACGCGGCGGTCTTGGAGCTCTCCTTCAGCGTGACCTGGTCGGCGAACTTGAGCAGCTGCGCCGCTTCGACGGGAGAGCCGTTCACCTTCACGTGCCCGGAGCTGAGCAGCTTCTTGAGGTAGGAAAACTGGGCGGTCGGCAGCAGGTTGCGCATGAAGCTGTCCATGCGCCTGCCGTGGTCTTTGGCGTCTATCTGGTAGGTTAACATGGGCCGGAGTATACCCTCATGAGCCAGAAGGCGCAAGGGAATCCCCTGACGCCAAACCGGTTTGCGGCCGCTACCTGTCGGTGAGCCGCCCGCTCCCTTTCCGTCGAACTCGCTGCTGTGGGAACTGCAGGCGCAAAAAAAGGGGCGTCCCCGTCGGGAGGCCCCCTTTTCCTTTGCTATGTTACAGAGTCGATTACTTCTTTACGTTGTAGAAGACTTCGTGCCCGCGGAACTGCGCCACCTCGTCCAGCTCGTCCTCGATCCTGAGCAGCTGGTTGTACTTGCAGACGCGGTCGGTGCGGCAGAGCGAACCGGTCTTGATCTGCCCTGCGTTCACCGCCACTGCCAGGTCTGCAAGGGTGGTGTCCTCGGTCTCGCCGGAGCGGTGCGAAATGACGCAGGTGTAGCCGGCGCGCTTGGCCATTTCGATGGCGTCGAGGGTCTCGGTCAGGGTGCCGATCTGGTTCAGCTTGATCAGGATGGAGTTGGCGATCCCTTTCTTGATCCCTTCCTTGAGGATGGAGGGGTTGGTGACGAACAGGTCGTCGCCCACGATCTGGATGCGCTTGCCGAGGCGGTCGGTGAGCTTCTTCCAGCCATCCCAGTCGTTCTCGGCCATGCCGTCCTCGATGGAGATGATGGGGTACTTGTTGACGAGGTTCTCGTAGAAGTCGACCAGCTGGTCAGCGGTCTTCTTGGACTCCGCCTCGTTCTCAAGGGTGTAGACGCCGTTTTCGTAGAGCTCGGAAGAGGCGACGTCAAGCGCCAGGAGCACTTCCTCGCCCGGCTTGTAGCCTGCCTTGACGATGGCTTCCATGATGACTTCCAGCGCTTCCTCGTTCGACTTCAGGTTCGGCGCGAAGCCCCCCTCGTCGCCGACCGCGGTGTTGTACCCTTTCCCCTTGAGGACGCTTTTCAGCGCGTGGAAGATCTCGGCACCCATCCTGAGGGCTTCCTTGAAGCTGGAGGCGCCGGCGGGCATGATCATGAATTCCTGGATGTCGACGTTGTTGTCGGCGTGGGCCCCGCCGTTGATGATGTTCATCATGGGGAGCGGCAGCTCCTTGGCGTTGCAGCCGCCGATGTACTGGTACAGCGGCACCCCGACTTCTTCAGCAGCTGCCTTGGCTACGGCGAGCGAAACGCCGAGGATGGCGTTGGCGCCCAGGCGGCTCTTGAATTCGGTGCCGTCGAGCTCGAGCATCTTCTTGTCGATCCCGACCTGGTCGGTGGCGTCCATGCCGGTGATCTCGTCGGCGATGATATCGTTTACGTTGGAAACGGCCTTTTCCACGCCTTTGCCGAGGTAGCGTCCTTTGTCTCCATCACGCAACTCCAGCGCTTCACGCTCGCCGGTGGATGCGCCGGACGGAACAGCAGCCCTTCCCATAACGCCGGAATCCAGGAATACCTCCACCTCAAGCGTAGGATTCCCTCTGGAATCAAGGATCTCTCTGGCATAAACGTCGGTTATCTGGCTCATCTCTTCCCCCTAGGTTGAATTTTAATTACGAAGGGACCACGCCGCCCCTCTTAATTGAGTTCCGTTATATAACATTTCCGCACCTAAATGGAAGGGACTTTTGTAAAATTTTGCTAACATGCTGTCGTCGCGGCTGTTCCCAACGTTTTTGGTTTAGATTGACAGTAATCCGGCATTAGATATATATTGTCCCCTTGCCTGCCAACCTGCAGCCTCTGTCCTCATGACACGGGAACTATAGATATAATGCCCACCGAAAGCGGCGACAAAAAACAGAAGAGCTCACTGGTCCGGCTCTGTGACAGCTGGTTGGAAGCAGTTGCCGAAGGTTTCTCATGCGACAAGTATGAAAAGCGCAGCCGCTTCATCATGCTCTTCCTCACAGCCTTATTCCTCACCCTGCTCATCATCCCGAGCCCGCAGTTCCTCACGGTCAACTACCGCGAGGGGGACATCGCCACCTCGGATATCCGCGCCACCCAGGATTACCTGATCGAGGACCTGCTGCTCACCGAGAAAAAGCGCGCAGAGGCCGAGGCCGCGGCTCCTTTCGTCTACAGTCTTGCCCAAAACGGCAACATAGACCTGGTGCGCCGTTTCGAAGAGGCGCTGGAGCTCATGCGCGACTCCGGGCAGGGCGGGTCGCGCCGCAGCGCCGTCGCCGGGGTCCTCGGGGTTGAGATCTCGCCCGCGGAGTTCGGCGCGCTGTCGCGCATCAGGCAGGAGCGGGCCTTTCTCTCGGACCTGGGGAGGCAGCTAGCCCCCATCTACCGGCAGCGCATCGTCGCCGACCGTTCCCATTTCGCCGCGGATCTGCGGCACGGCATCATAGTCGTGGACGAGACCACCGGGCAGGGAGTCGCCGGCGGGGACTACTCCTCCTGCATCGACCTGGCCGCCGCCAGGCGCGCGTTCGGCGGCGCCGATCTGACCCAGGGGGGCTCGGGGCACGACCTTGAGATCCTCAAGGGGGTGGCGCAGCGGATGATCGCGCCCAACCTGAACTTCGACCGTAACGGCACCGACGAGAAGAAAAGCGAGGCGCGCGCCGCGGTGCGCCCGGTGCTCTTCAAGATGAAGCGCGGCGAGATGATCGTTCGGGTTGGGGAGCGGGTCACCTCCGAGCAGGCCATGAAGCTGGAAAAGATCTACAAGGCGAAAAACCGCGCCCCGATCCTCACCGGGCTCGGCATCTTCGGGCTGGTCCTCGTGCTCTGCTACGTCCCCTTTCGCTTCGGCCGCAAGAACATACGGAAGTTCCATCCGAGCAACAAGGACATCCTGCTGCTGTCGCTTCTGACCGTCGGGAACTTCGCGGTGCTGAAGCTGGTCTCAGCCGTTTCCACCGCCATGGGGGGGCTCTTCCCCAGCATCGACACCGCGAGCTACTTCTACGTATTCCCTTTCGCCGCCAGCGCCATCATCGTGAGGATCATCCTCAACTCGGAGGTTGCGCTGGTCTACTGCGCCATCACCGCCCCCCTCACCGGGATCATGCTGAACAACTCGCTGCAGGTGGTGATCTACGCTTTCCTGGGCGGAATCGTGGGAGCGCACGGCGTGCGCCAGTGCAAGGAGCGCGGCACCATCTACAGCGCCGGGTTCAAGGTGAGCGTGGTGAACATGGCGCTTGCCCTCTGCTTCTACATCTACAGCGACAGCCACTTCTCGCTGCAGACCGTGTACTGCATAGCCTTCGCCCTTCTGGGCGGCCTCATCAACGCGGTCTTCGCCTCGGGAACCATCCCTCTCATCGAGGCGCTCTTCCAGTACACGACGGACGTGAAGCTGCTGGAACTCGCCAACCTGAATTCGCCGCTTCTGCGGGAGCTGATGGTACGCGCCCCCGGCACCTACCACCATAGCGTCCTGGTGGGGAACATGGTCGAGGCCGGGGCCGAGGCCATCAACGCGAACCCGCTCCTGGCGCGCGTCGCCGCCTACTACCACGACGTCGGCAAGCTCAAGAAGCCGCAGTACTTCATCGAGAACATCCGCGACGGCGAGAACCGCCACGACAAGCTCTCCCCGAGCATGAGCGCGCTGATCCTCATCTCGCACATGAAGGAAGGGGTGGAGCTCGCCAAGGAGCACCGGATCGGGCAGCCGATCATCGAGATCATCCGCCAGTCCCACGGCACCTCCCTGATCAGCTACTTCTACCTGAAGGCGAAGGGGCTGGAGACCCCGGGCGCACCGCCGGTCGAGGAGCGGGACTTCCGCTACCCGGGACCCAAGCCGCAGACAAGGGAAGCGGGCCTCGTGCTCCTGGCCGACTGCGTCGAGGCCGCCTCGCGCACCCTCTCCGACCCGACCCCGGCGCGGATACAGGGTATGGTGCAGAAGATCATCAACAACATCTTCATCGACGGTCAGCTCGACGAGTGCGAACTGACGCTCAAGAACCTGCACGAGATAGCCAAGAGCTTCAACCAGATACTCGCCGGGATCTACCATCAGCGCATAGACTACCCGGAGCCGGCCTACAAGGAGAAGAACATTGTCAAGAAGTGCCCAGAGGATAGCGATAACGAACCGCCAAAGGCGGATCCCGGTCGGGAAGACGGCGCTGCGAAAGGTGGCGCAGAGGATCTTAGACGCCTTGGGATGTCCTGAGGCGGAGCTCTCCGTCAGCATCGTCGGCGACCGCGCCATCAGGGTCATCAACCGCGAATATCTGGGGCGGGACAAGGCGACCAACGTGATCTCCTTCGCCATGCAGGAGGGTGAGTTCGGCGCCATCAACCCGGAGCTTCTGGGGGACGTGGTGATCTCGGTCGACACCGCCCTTCGCGAGGCAGATGAGGCGGGGGAGAGCTTCCTGAGCCGCCTCTACTTCCTGCTTTTGCACGGCATCCTGCACATCACCGGCTACGACCACGAAAGAAGCGGCGAGGCCGAGGCGGCCCGCATGGAGGCGAAGGAGCGCGAGATCTTCGCCCTTTTGGTCGGGGAAGGTCTTGTCTAGCGCCTGCAGGGGGAAGCGATGAAGCCGACCAGCTTCGTCGAATCGGTGAACTGCGCCATAGAGGGGGTCCTCTACACGGCGCGCACCCAGAAGCACATGCGGCACCATTTTCTGGCCGCGCTGGTGGTGCTGGTGGCCGCGCTGTTATTGCGGATCACCCTGCTGGAGTTCATGCTGCTGGCGCTCGCCATCAGCTTCGTGCTCTTCGCCGAGCTTTTGAACACCGCCATCGAGGTGGTGGTCGACATGATCTCCCCCGAATTCCACCCCATGGCCAAGCTGGCCAAGGACGTCGCTGCGGGCGCCGTCCTCGTGGCCGCCTTCGGGACCGCGATCATGGGGTACCTGGTGCTGTCGAAGTACATTTTCCCGATGGAAAAGAGGTTGCTTGCCATGGTCGGAACCGGTTCTGAGCTGGGTATCATCGTCTCCGTGATCCTGGTGCTCATCGCCGTCATCATACTGAAGGGGGTGACCGCCAGCGGCACGCCGCTCAAGGGGGGGCTCCCCAGCGGCCACTCCGCGGTCGCCTTCTCCATCGCCACCTCGGTTACGCTGCAGGCCCAGGATCCGCTCATAGCGCTTTTGTGCCTGATCCTCGCCCTGATGGTGAGCCACTCAAGGCTTTTGCTGAGGATCCACACCATGCGGGAAGTGGTGTACGGCGCGCTGACCGGAGTCTCGATCACCGTGGTGGTGAACCTGCTATTCAATGCCTTCGCCTGAGAGGGAACGACGCAAAAACGGAGGAGATACATCCTTGGAAGAGGATAACGGAAGCAAGGGGCAGGGCTTGATCGAGTCCCTGACCAGGCTCTTGTACGGCAAGAAGCGGGTCACCGAGGCCGAGATCCAGGAGATGATGGACGCCGGCGAGGAGGAAGGGGTCATCAACCAGGAGGAGAACGCGATGATCCGTTCCATCCTGAGCCTGGGTGACTCCATGGTGCGCGAGATCATGCTGCCGCGTATGGAGATGTCCTGCGTCTCCATCGAGGACGAGGTGAGCGAGGTGTTGAAGTCCATCATCGCCTCGGGCCATTCCCGGCTCCCGGTCTACGAGGGGACCATCGACAACGTGATCGGCCTCATCTACGCCAAGGACCTGCTTCGGTACTGGGGGGAGCCGGACCACGCGATCGAGCTTAGAAAGCTGATCCGCCCGCCGTTTTTCATCCCCGAGACCAAGAACCTGGAGGAGCTGCTGCACGATTTCAAGAAGCGGCGGGTGCACATGGCGGTCGTCATCGACGAGTACGGCGGCACGGCCGGGCTCGTCACCATCGAGGACCTCCTGGAGCAGATCGTCGGGGACATCCAGGACGAGTACGACCTGGAGACCGAGCGGCTGTCGGTACAGGCGGACAACTCCATCGTGGCCGACGGCAGGCTCCCCATCGAGGAACTGCAGGAACATTTCGACGTCGTGGTGGAGAAGGACAAGTTCGAGACAGTGGGGGGGCTCATCTTCCACCTCACCGGGCGCATCCCCGCCGCAGGCGAGGTGATCGAGAGCGACGACCTCGTGCTCACCGTCCTGGAGGCGGACGAAAGGCGCATCGCCAAGGTGCACATCGCCAGGCGCGAGCCGCGGCCGCAGGACAAGGAGTCCGAGGCGCCGTGAGAAAAACCAAGATCGACCTTGGGAGGAAAGCGGCGGGACGCTACCTGCTGGCGCTTCTTTCCGGGGGGATGCTGGCGCTGTCGTTCCCGGAACCGGGCATCTCGGCTCTGGCCTGGATCGCTTTCGTGCCGCTGTTTCTGGCCGCAGCCGGCGCTTCCCCCGCCGCCGGCTTCAGGCTCGGTTTCACCGCAGGCTGCGCCGCCTACGCCGGCATCCTTTACTGGCTGAACATCGTGATGACGACCTACGGGAAGCTCCCCGCGGCCGCAAGCGCGGCGCTTTACCTCGCGCTGGCTGGCTACCTGGCGCTCTACCCAGGCGTCGTCATCTGGCTTGCGCGGCGCTGCGAGTCAAAGCGGATCGGTCTGCTGATCTCGTTCCCACTTTTCTGGGTGGCGGGGGAGTTGATCCGCTCCTATCTGCTCACCGGTTTCCCCTGGGCCAACCTCGGTTATTCCCAGTACCGGACCCTGCCGCTGATCCAGATCAGCGACCTGACCGGGGTTTACGGGGTAAGCTTCCTGGTCGCCTTCGCCAACGTGGTCTTCTACCGGATCTGGGTCTCCATGCGCCACAGGGAGCGCTACCCGGCAACCGCCCTGTTGTTGCTGCTGCTTTTGATCGCCGCCACCATGGGGTACGGCGTGCTCGCGCTGAGCCGGCCGGAGAAGGGGCCGCTGCAGCAGGTCCTCACGGTGCAGGGGAACATCCGGCAGGAGCATAAGTGGGATCCGGCCTTCCAGGCATCGACCGTCGCGACCTACGAGCGGCTGACCCACAAGGGGGTAGAGAGCCCCGGGACCCTGGTGGTCTGGCCCGAGAGCGCGCTTCCCTTCTTCCTGCAGTCCGAGCCTGCCTACGCCGCGCGGGTAAAAGCGCTGGCGGCGGATCTGAAAAGCTACCTTTTGACCGGCAGTCCCGCCTACGACAAGGAGGGAGGGGAGCTGCGCTACCTGAACAGCGCCTTCCTGATCTCCCCGGCCGGCGCTGTCACCGGAAGAAGCGACAAACTGCATCTGGTCCCCTTCGGCGAGTACGTGCCGCTTTCGTCCCTGCTCCCGTTCGTGAACAAGCTGGTGCAGGGGATCGGCGACTTCTCGCCTGGCAAGGCCGCGGTACCGCTTGACACCGCCAACGGGAAGATCGGCGTCCTGGTCTGCTTCGAGGGGATCTTCCCGGAGGTCTCCCGCGCCTATGTGCGAAGCGGAGCGACCATGCTGGTGAACATCACCAACGACGCCTGGTTCGGGCGCTCCTCAGCGCCATACCAGCATCTATCCATGACCGTGTTCCGGGCGGTCGAGAACCGGGTCCCGCTGGTGCGCGCCGCGAACACCGGGATCTCCTCGGTGATAGACGGCAAGGGGCACATCCGGGGCATGACGCAGATCTTCGAGGAGGCGACCCTTTCCGCGCAGGTGAGGATTGGGACCGGCGGCACCTTCTACAGCCGCTACGGCGACATCTTCGCCCTGTTCTGCCTGGCGGCGAGCATCGCGCTCGGCGCGGAGAGCTTCAAGAAAAAAACGTTCAGGGTGAAGCGCCACCTGTAGAGCGGCACTCATGCCGTTACAAACTCAAATAAGCCGCCCCCGCGGGGGGGGCGCGAAACATAAGGAGCTGCAGATGTTCAGAGAAGAAATTGCCAAAATAGAAGAGCTAGCCGAGCGTATCGACAAGCTCCGGGGGTCTCTTTGAAGTAGATGACAAGAAAGAGCGGATGCAGGAACTCGAGGAACTTACCTCCCGCCCTGATTTCTGGAACGATGCGGAAAACGCCCAGAAGGTGCTCAAGTCCAGGACCCTCATGGAAAAGGACGTCACCACCTGGGAAAGTCTCGACAAGCAGGCGCAGGACATCCGGGAGCTGATCGAACTGGGAAGCGAGGAGCAGGACGAGGCGACCCTTTCCGAGGTAGCCGGCATGAACGCGCAACTCGAGTCGGGGGTGTCCCAGGCTGAATTCCGCAGGATGCTTTCCGGCCCCCACGACGCCTCCGGTGCCTTCGTCTCCATCAACTCCGGGGCAGGGGGGACCGAGTCGCAGGACTGGGCCGAGATGCTTTTGCGCATGTACCTGCGCTACTGCGAGAAGAAGGGTTGGAAGACGGAGATCACCGACTATCAGGAAGGTGACGGCGCGGGGGTGAAGGGAGTCACCTTCGCGGTCACCGGCGAGTTCGCCTACGGCTATCTCAAGGCAGAGGCGGGAATCCACCGCCTGGTGCGCATCTCTCCCTTCGACAGCTCCGCCCGGCGCCACACCTCGTTCGCCTCAGTTTTCGTCTTCCCGGTGATAGAAGAGGACGACATCGAGATCAAGATCGCGGAGAGCGACCTGCGCATCGACACCTACCGCTCCAGCGGCGCCGGCGGCCAGCACGTCAACACCACCGACTCCGCCATCAGGATCACCCATATCCCCACCGGGACCGTGGTCGCCTGCCAAAGCGAGCGGAGCCAGCACATGAACAAGGCCACCGCCATGAAGGTGCTGCGCTCTAAGCTCTACGAGATGGAGCTGCGCGAGCGGGAGGCGAAGGCCTCGGACATCGCGGGGGAGAAGAAGGAAATCGGCTGGGGGAGCCAGATCCGCTCCTACGTCCTGCACCCCTACAAGATGGTGAAGGACCTGCGCACCGGGGTGGAGAGCGGCAACCCGGACTCGGTTTTAGACGGCGCCCTGGACGATTTCGTGGTCCCGTACCTGATGGGGGTGCGCCGGGAGACGAAGGACATTTAGCCACCTGGCAAGGAACTATCATGTTGAAAAAGATTCACATACTGGCCATCTGCCTGATGCTGTTGGCACAGGCCGCAACCGGCTGCGCCGCCCAGCGCGCCGGGCTTTCCAGTGTCGGGTACGCCATCCAGGTGGGGGCCTTCTCGGACGTCAAAAACGCCGAGCGGGTCACCCGCAAGCTGCAGGAGCAGGGGATCGAGGCCTTCTACTTCAGGAAGGAGAACGGCATCTACGCCGTCCGCTTCGGCGACTTCCCGCGCCGCGAGGACGCGAGGAAGGTGGCCCAGAAGCTGGTGAAGGACCGGGTGGTTTCCTCCTACTTCATCGCCACGCCGCAGGCCGAACGGACCCCGGCGGTCCGGGAGCCGTCGCTGCACAAGGCACCCGCTCCCTCCATCGCCAAGCCGCCGGCTCTGCCGAGGAAAGCCGAGGAGAGCGTGGCCAAGCGCGACAGAAGCGACATGGGATCCATCGCGGCCCGCACCGCCGAGCGCTTCGTGGGGATCCCTTACCGCTGGGGCGGGGACACCGTAGTAGACGGCATGGACTGCAGCGGTTTCGTGCGCGCCGTCTACAACCTTTGCGGCGTCAACATCCCCCGCACCTCCCGGGAGCAGTACCGCGTCGGGGACGTGGTCGGGCGGGAGGAACTTAAGGACGGGGACCTGGTCTTCTTCGGGGGCTCACCGGAAGAGATCAACCACGTCGGGATCTTCGTCGGCAACGGCCGTTTCGTCCACGCCCCGCGCAGGGGGGACGACATCAAGGTCAGCTCCATGGACGAGTCGTACTTCCAGAAGCGTTTTGTCGGCGCCAAAAGGTATTTTTAAGTTAAAGCCGCGTCGTGCCGATACTTTAATTAACAACTCGCGCCACTGCAGCCGGAGGACCGGTTGCGGCGCGGGAAACAGAGCGCGACGCTTGGAAAATAGAACGCAGAAAAGAAGCTAAGACAGGAGCAGTTATGGCATTTATCAAGCCGTTCAAAGCGGTACGCCCGAAGAAGGAGCTGGCCGAGCAAGTGGCCGCTCTCCCCTATGACGTCATGAACACCGAAGAGGCCGTCGCGATGGCCGCCGGGAACAAGGTGAGCTTTTTGCACATCTCCCGTCCGGAGATCGACCTCCCCCAGGCGACGGATGTCCATTCGGAAGAGGTGTACGTCAAGGGGCGCGAAAACCTGGAGAGTTTCCTGGCGCAGGGGGTGCTGGTTCAGGACGAAAGCGAGCAGTATTACGTATACCGCCAGAAGATGGGGGGCATCACCCAGACCGGCCTGGTGGTCTGCGCCGGGGTGGACGACTACCAGACCGGCACCATCAAAAAGCACGAGCTCACCCGCGCAGACAAGGAAGAGGACCGGGTCAGGCACATCGACGTGTTGAACGCGAACGACGAGCCGGTTTTCTACACCTACCGCAACAACCCCGAGATCACCCGGACCATCGAGCAGGTCACCAAGGGGGAGCCGGTGTACGACTTCACCACCAACGACCGCGTCTCCCACGCTCTCTGGACCATCGCCGACCGCGCCCTCATCGACTCGCTCACCCGCAGCTTCGCTGCCATCCCGACACTCTACGTCGCCGACGGTCACCACCGCAGCGCCGCCGCGAGCCGGGTGCGCGACTTGAGGAAAAACGCCAACGCCAAGCACACCGGCAGCGAAGAGTACAACTACTTCCTCACCGTGATCTTCCCGGACAACGAGATGACCATCATGCCTTACAACCGCGTGGTGAAGGACCTCAACGGGCGGACCGTGGCCGAATACATGGCCCGGGTCGCCGAGCGCTTCGAGGTCACCCCGGTCTCTGGCCCGGTCAACCCGGGCGAGCGGCACCTGTTCGGCATGTTCCTGGCCGGGAAGTGGTACGAGCTGGTCCCCCGCGAGGACTCCTTTGTCGAGACGGACCCGGTGGCGTCGATGGACGTCTCAATCCTCCAGGACAACCTGCTCAACCCCGTTCTCGGGGTGCGCAACCCGAGGACCGACCAGCGCATCCATTTCGTCGGCGGCATCCGCGGCGTTGAGGAACTGGAGCGGGTGGTGAACTCGGGAGAGTACGAGGTCGCCTTCTCACTCTTCCCGACCTCCATCGAGGAGCTCATGTCCCTTGCCGACGTGGACAAGATCATGCCGCCCAAGTCGACCTGGTTCGAACCGAAACTAAGAAGCGGGCTGTTCATCCACATGCTCGACTAGAAACACCTACGGCTTTACCTCGCCGATCAGGAAGAACAAAAACAGACGGAGGAAGTAGATGCGCAACGTAGAGAAGTTCATCGTCATTTTGCTGCTTCTGGCAGCAGTAGCCATTCCCGCATGTTCCCAGAAGGAGGCGAAGCCGACGTCGGAAAAAGCCGCCGAGAGCAAGGCCCCTGCCGGCGCGACGGTGACGGCTTCCGGTCTTTCCTACACCGATATCGTCAAAGGCAACGGTGCCGCTCCCACCTCGGGGAAGATGGTTACTGTGCATTACACCGGGGTGCTGGAAAACGGCACCAAGTTCGACAGCTCCGTTGATCGCGGCCAGCCCTTCAGCTTCCGCATCGGCGCGGGCGAGGTGATCCCCGGGTGGGACGAAGGTGTCATCTCCATGAAAGTCGGCGGCAAAAGAAAGCTGATCATCCCGCCGCAGCTCGGTTACGGCTCGGCAGGGGCGGGCGGGGTGATCCCCCCCAACGCCACCCTGATCTTTGACGTGGAATTGCTGGACGTGGAGAAGTAAAGCTCTCCGGCGCTTGCAATGGCTTTAGGGTCCTGTAGATTTGTCATTTGTGCTTTTTGCAGGTGATCCTACAGGGTTTCATTGCGAGGTGCCGCATGCGCCTGCTCTTCTTTGCCCTTATCTTCCTCTTCCTGCCGTCTGGCGGAGAGGCCGTCGCCGCACCGAAAAGCGTCACCTATTACCTGGACGGCGCGCGGGTGGAGCAGGAGGTTTCCGCCGCCAACGGCTACGTCGAACTCCGGCTCCCCGACAACTTCGCGCCGGGCTCGCTGCGCGTGAAGCCGGGGCCGGGAGGGGGCGTGCTCCGGGTGGAGATGGTGGCGGCCCAGCAGGAGCCGCGACGCGCCGGCGAGATAGCACGCCTCAGGGAGCGCAAGGCCGAACTCCTGGACCGCATGGCAGTCCTGGAGAGGCGCGAGGAGATCTTCAGCCAGGCGGCCAAGTCTCAAAGCGGCAAGGCCCCGCGCAAGACCAAGGCGAACCCCGACCCGGTAAGCTCCCTGCAACAGGGGACCGACTTCGCGCTCAACCAGATGGAGTCGGTGTACCGCAGTAAGCGCAAGTGCCGCAAGAACCTGGAAGAGGTGGAGCGGCAGCTCTCGGCGACGACAAAGGGAGTCGCCGCTGCAAGGATCTGGCTGGCAGGAGGCAAGGCGCGGGTAAGCTATCTCTTGCGGGACGAGCGCTGGATCCCCTGCTACGACCTCCGCATCACGGAAGAGGGCGTCGGCGAACTGCTGTTGCACGCCAGGCTCCCAAGGCGCGAGAAGGGGGTGCAGTACCTCGTCTCCCGGGGGACCGTCGCCGAAGGTTTGCGAGCGCAGACGGTACGGGGGGAATATCCCACGCTGTCGCGCTACCCGCTGCACGCGGTGGTCCCGGCGGAGAAGGGATCGCCTCCCTCGCGCCTGGCCTTTACCGCGGTCGAGACGGGGCTTCCGCCGGGTGAGGGGTACCTTTTCTGGCACGGGGAGTACCTCGGGGGAGGGCGCTTTACAGGTGGCGGCGCCACCGAGTTCTCCGTAGCCCGGTGAAGGCCGGAACGGCCGGAACGGCCGGAAACTGCTCTCCACCGCCACGGATCAATCCTTGCCTTTGCATGATTAAGATGCTATAACAAAGCGGTTTTTGTGATGAAGTGATTTCAATCCCAGTGAGAAGGAGGAGATATGCCAGTAACGTCTTCAGATTTCGTCAAAGCCCTCGAGGTAGGCCGTCCCCCCAACGTCGCGAAACTTTTCCCCAATTCCAAGGCTTTGCTGGTCAGCGGCAAGGTGATCGACCGCGCCATGAACGCCAAGGGGCATGCCCTCGCACTGGCAGCCAACGGGAGGAATCACTTCGTCATCCGCGGCGTTCTCGCTGCGGCGCAGAGGGCCAACGCCGCCGTCCTCATCGAGATCGCCAAGTCCGAGGGGGGGCAGAAAGCGTACTGCCCGGTCAACTACTGGAACATGGCGCGCCAGGTAGACGCCGTAGCCAACGAGCTCGGCATCACCATCCCGGTCGCCATCCATGCCGACCACTACGGCATCAAGGGTGAAGGGGACATCAAGTCGGCCAAGGTTGAGATCCCCAGCATGTTCGACGCCGGCATCACCTCCATCGCCATCGATGCCTCGCACCTCCCCGACGAGGAGAACCTCCTGGCGAACCTCGAACTGAACCAGTTCATCCCGGCCTGGGCCGGTCTTGAGACCGAGGTCGGCGAGATCAAGGGTAAAGAGGGGCTCTCCACCGTGCCCGAGGCGCTCTTCCTGATCAAGGGGCTTAACGCCCACGGCGTCTTCCCTGACTGGATCGCCCTCAACAACGGCACCACCCACGGGATCGAGGCCTCCGACGCCGGCATCCAGGTGGAGTTGACCGCCGAAATCCATGAAGCCATCAAGCCTTACGGCGTGAACGGCGCCCAGCACGGCACCTCCGGCAACAGCTACGAAAGGCTGCGCCAGATCGCCCA
This sequence comes from Citrifermentans bremense, assembly GCF_014218275.1. NCBI lineage: Bacteria > Pseudomonadati > Thermodesulfobacteriota > Desulfuromonadia > Geobacterales > Geobacteraceae > Citrifermentans > Citrifermentans bremense. Next base: position 3,620,355 of record NZ_AP023213.1, on the reverse strand, counting down.
GAAGACCCGCACCACCAAGGCCAACGTCGCCACGGCGCTGCAGTTCATCTCCTGGGGGCTCGAGGTCAACGACTACGGCAACGCCAAGCTCGACGCGAACGGCAACTTCATCAAGGTGAAGGGCGAGGGGATGACCGAGGAGCTTTGGGCCGAGATGGTCGCTTTCGCCGACTCCAAGGGGTGGAAGAAAGGGGATTACAAAAACCTCAACCTCCCGTTCGAGAACAAGCTCCTGGCACAGCCTAAGGAGGCGCGTGACAGGATGGCCAAGCGGGTCGAGGATTTCGCCTACAAGCTCATCACGGAGGTATTCAACTCCGGCGACACCGCGCCTCTTGCCGTCGACGCCATCCTGAAAGCCGGCTCCTACGACCTCGGGCCGAAGGGCAAGCGCGTCGAGGACCCGGCCCAATGGACCAAGGAGATGCTCCCGAAACAGGCTGCCGGGCTTTCCAGGGACAAAGGGCCCGCGGGGAACTTTGAAGACTAACCAGCTTTTGCTGCGAGATGCGAGAGACACGAAGGGGGGCAGCTGCGCCCCCCTTTTTTAACCGGGTGTCCGAAAGGGGATCACGATGAAAGACAGGCGCAACTTTTCGCGGGTCGATTTCAGGGTTTCGGCGTTGCTGCAGGCAGAGGGTGTCGCGATAAAGGGCGAGGTGACGGACGTAAGCCTGCATGGTCTCTACATGGAGACCGGCGAGCAGATACCGGTAGGAAGCCCTGTGGAGATCACCATCTACCTCTCCTCGACCACCGAACCTGTCGTGATCAACGTCAAAGGGACCGTGGCAAGACTGGTTCCGGGCGGGATCGGCTGCGCCTTCGACAAGATGGACGTCGAATCCTTCGCCCATCTCCGCAGCATCATCTCCTACCAGGGTGGGGACGAGTCCAAGGTCATGGCCGAGTTCTCCGAGTACATCGTCAGGAAGATGCATGATGAGTGAGGCTGAGGTTCCGGACCTGGAGCCTTTGCGTGCCTGGTTTGCCTCCTATTGCGGTTCCTTTCGGAGCCCGGATCCTGAACAGCAGCGCAACTTCGACCTCAAGGAAAAGCATACCCGCAACGTCTGCCTCGCCGCTCGCCGCATAGCACAGGGGGAGAGCCCGAGGTTCTGCATGCTCGCGGAGGTGGCTGCAGTCTGCCATGACCTTGGCCGCTTCCCCCAGTTCAGGGACTTCCATACCTTCAAAGACAGCGATTCGCTGAACCATGCACATCTATCGGCCCAGGTCGTCAAGGAGCATGCACTGCTCGATTTTCTCACGCGCCAGGAGCGGGAAACTGTGGAGATAGCGGTACGGCTGCATAATGTCTTCGAGGTCCCGGCCGGCCTCCCGCCGGAAACCGGGAAACTGCTGCGCCTGCTGCGTGACGCAGACAAGCTCGACATCTGGCGCGTCTTCATCGAGTACTTCCAGGCTCCGGAAGAGGAGCGTGCCTCCGCCGCGGGGCTCGGCTTCCCGGACATCCCTGAGTGCGCGCCGGAAGTGCTGGACGCAGTGAGGAGCGGAAAGTTGGTGCACCTCTCCAGCCTGAGGAGCCTGAACGACTTCAAGCTTTTGCAGGTGTCGTGGATTTATGACATCAACTTTGTCTCCACGCTTAGCTTTATCCGCGAGAGAGGCGTGCTGGAGCAGTTCGCCGCCATCCTCCCTGATGATGATGCGGTTCTCGATGCGCTAGCCCGGGTTCGGGAATACTTGGACCGGCGCCTGGATGACAGCACCAGGAACCCATAGTGACCACCCCCGCCGGTGATGGCCCGAGTCCCCTGCGCCCGGGGGGCTTGCTGCAGCACGGTGCCAGTTAAGAAGTGGAGAATGCCGTGGAGTTGCATTACGCCAGACTGCTGTTCACCTTTACCCTCACCTCGGATATTGCCGACCCCCACGCTTTTTTTGCCACCCGCGCCGAGTTCGAGATGGCTTTCCGCAACTCTCTCGGTTGCCGCAGGTCCGACTGCACCGGCTGCCTCTCCGCTGCCCCCTGTCCTTTCCCCGCTACCTTCGGTCAGCAGATAGCCAACGATCCCGAGGCCGTCAGGCGACACCAGAAGCCGCCGCTTCCCTTTATCTTCCAGTTCCCGGTGCTCCCTTTGCCCCCCAACAGCGGGAAGAGCTTCCAGCTTGCGCTGCACCTGGTAGGAAGCGCCGTCCAGCATGTATCCTGTTACATCGCTGCGGTGCGGGTTCTAGTGGAGAGCAAGAAAGGGCGCGTAGTCAATGTCGAAGCGGAGGCTCCGGGAGGAGGGGTGGCCCCGATAGATGCCGCCGGCGTCCCGCTGCTCAGTTCTCAGGATCCCGTGCTGGCAGGACCGCTTTCCACGGATACGGTTACCCTGCAGCTATTGACACCGCTGAAACTGGTTCATGAGGGGAGGCTGTTGAAGAACTTCACGTTTGCACAGTTCGCGCGCTCGCTGATGCGCCGGATCTCCTCGCTTGCCTATCATTACGAGGGGGCGGAGCCGTCGCTCGATTACCGCTGGCTCTCCCAGACAAGCGAAGCCGTGGAGACGCTCGAGTACGGCTGCCGCCTCGTCTCATGGAACGGCCGCCCGGCAGGGATCGCGGGAACGGCCGTTTTCGGCGGGGACCTCGAGCCCTTTCACCTGCTCCTGCAACTGGGGATGGCCACACACCTTGGCAAGGGAGCTTCGTTCGGCTTCGGCTCCTACCGCGTGGAAAGTTGACTCTTTGCCCGCAGGAACGCTTTTCGAAGGGCAGTCACCCGCTCCACCGCTAGAGATAGTCCCCCACCGCTCAAGTTTAATTTCTTGTAATGAAATCCATGTCGGTTAGAATTCCCTGGTATTTTGTCGTTAGCGCGAGTGCAGGAGCCTCTTCATGGGACAAGGCATCTGGAAACCCCTGATGATCACCGCATTGTTCGTGCTGCTGGTCGACCTGTTTTACGGCGCCGTCGTGAAGCAGACGGCGGAGCGCGGGGCCGAGATCAGCTACACCCGGTTCAGGGACGAGGTGGCAGCAAACAACGTGACCAAGGTCACACTCAGGGGGAAGAACGTCAAGGGGCAGTTCCGCAACCCCATCAAGGTCCCTGCGGTCACCGTGGATGAAAAAGGGGGGACTGTCAGCGCCTCCAGCTTCACCACCACCCTGCCGTCCATAGAAGATATGACGCTGCTCCCCGAGCTAAACAACAGGAGAGTCGACGTCACCGTCGTTTCCACCGAAGGGTCGGCCATGGGGACCGTGTTCCTGTATCTTCTGCCGTGGCTCATCATTCTGGGGGTCTGGTGGCTGGTCATGAGGGGGATGAGAAAACAGGGACCAACTGGAATGATGGGGGGATTCGCCCGGTCGGGCGCCAAGGCGTACACCTCCGAGCGCATCGAAGTGACCTTCGCGGATGTCGCCGGCATGGAAGAAGCCAAGCAGGAACTGCGCGAGGTGGTGGAATACCTGAAAGAGCCGAAGAAGTTCCAACAGATAGGGGGAAAGGTCCCGAAGGGGGTGCTGCTGGTGGGGCCGCCGGGAACCGGCAAGACCCTTCTGGCCAGGGCCGTGGCGGGAGAAGCGGGGGTGCCGTTTTTCTCGATTTCGGCATCGGCCTTCATAGAGATGTTCGTCGGGGTTGGCGCAAGCCGGGTGCGCGATCTCTTTGCCACTGCGAGAAAATCGCTCCCGAGCATAATTTTCATCGACGAACTGGACGCGGTGGGCAGGAGCCGCGGAGCCGGTTTTGGCGGAGGCCACGACGAGCGCGAACAGACGCTGAACCAGCTGCTCTCCGAGATGGACGGTTTCGATCCCCATACCGAGTTGGTCGTCATTTCGGCCACCAACAGACCCGACGTCCTCGACCCGGCCCTGCTTCGCCCCGGCCGCTTTGACCGCACCGTGGTGATTGAGCGTCCGGACTGGCGTGACCGCGAGAAGATCCTGCGGGTTCATACCAAGAAGATCCCGCTGGGACCCGATGTTGACTTGGGGGTGATCGCCAAGGGGACCCCCGGAATGACCGGCGCGGATCTGGAGGGATTGGTCAACGAGGCGGCGATCCTCACCGCGCGCGAGAACAAGCACATCGTCGGTCTGGATGAGTTGGAACGGGCCAAGGATAAGATCCTGATGGGCGGGGAGCGTCACATGGTGATTTCGGATGAGGAACGGCGGATCACTGCCTATCATGAGGCAGGGCACGCCCTGGTGGCGCGGCTTCTTCCCAGCACCGATCCGGTCCACAAAGTCACCATACTGCCGCGGGGGCGGGCACTTGGGGTGACCCAGCAGCTTCCCGAGGACGACCGTTATCACTACCCGCGGGCTTATCTCGTCAACCGTCTTTGCGTGGCGCTGGGGGGGAGGGTGGCCGAGCGCATCGTCTTCAACGACGTCTCCTCGGGCGCGCAGAGCGATCTGAAGCATGTGACGGAGTTGGCCGAAAAGATGGTATGTCAGTGGGGGATGAGCGAGAAGATAGGTCCGATGACCTTCCCAAGGGGCGAGGAGCATCCATTTCTTGGCATGAAGCTGGCGGAAGAGAAGACCTTTTCCGAGGAGATGGCCTGGCTGATAGACCAGGAGATAGCATCGTTCATCAGGGCAGCAGAAGGGAAATCGCTGGAGTTACTGAGCGCCAATCGGACCAAGCTGGACGCATTGGCGGCGGCGCTCCTGGAGGAAGAAACCTTGGACGGCCAGCGCGTCGACGAGATTCTGTCTGCATCCTAAAGTCGGTCCGCGTCGAGTGATCCACCAAGGTCCACAAGGTTCACAACCCTATGAACCTCCTCACCACTAGTAGATTATGATGTAGCCCTTCTTAGTAGCGATCCCGGTAATCTCAAGCGTGTCCTTGATCCTGAAGGTTTCCCCGTCCAAGGTGAACACATAGCCGTCGCCGTCAGCCACGGCGAGCTCCATCAATGCTTCGAAAGTTGCAGTCTTTATAGTTTCCATGGGCGCCACTATACCATTTGTTGCAGACGGCGTAAACCCTGACACTGTTGCATTACAACTTATTTATGTCATAGTACTCACTGCTTTAAATCCGGCTGACTTTCATTACAATTTCAATGTTATCGAGGTGTACATGGTGAGACAGAGAAAGAGTGGGGTACTGCTGCACCCCAGTTCATTGCCAGGAGCTGGAGGCATAGGTTCCTTCGGTGAAGAGGCACGACGCTTCGTTGACTTTCTGCACAAGTCAGGTCAGTCACTCTGGCAGATTCTTCCCCTTGGTCCCACCGCCTACGGAAACTCCCCATATTCCTGTTACTCGGCCTTTGCGGGCAACCCTCTCCTGGTCAACCTGGAAGCAGTCCAGGACGATGGGGATCTATTGCCCCAGGAAGCGAGAACTGTCCTTTCCTCTGAACGGATAGATTTCCAGGCGGTCGAGGAATACAAATTGGGGCGCTTGAGGGATGCTGCGGCGCGGTTTTTTGCCGAGGCGCCGCAAAAACGGAAAGAAGAATTCTGGCAATTCTGCGACGGCACCTTCTGGCTGCACGATTTCGCGCTCTTCATTGCGCTGAAGGAAGAGTTCAAGGGTGTGAGCTGGAAAGACTGGCCGGATGCACTTGCTAACCGGGAGCCGGCCGCGCTTTCCTTTTGGAGCGAGAAACTCGGTACCGCTATTGGCGAGCAGAAGTACCAGCAGTGGCAGTTCGCGCGGCAATGGAAAAAGTTGAAAAGCTATGCGAACGTCCTCGGCATCTCCGTGGTCGGCGATCTGCCGATCTTCGTCGCTTACGATTCTGCAGACGTGTGGGCCAACCCGCACCTTTTCCACTTGGATGAAAAAGGGGTTCCCATTGTGGTAGCCGGGGTGCCGCCGGATTACTTCAGTAAGACCGGGCAGCTCTGGGGGAACCCGCTCTATAACTGGGAGAAAATGGCTCACGAGGGTTACGGCTGGTGGATCGCAAGGCTGCGCAACGACCTTTGCCTCTACGACATGGTGCGCATCGATCACTTCCGTGGCTTCGAGGCTTTCTGGGAAGTGCCGATGTGGGAGAAGACTGCGGTCAATGGCCGATGGGTGAAAGGTCCGGGGGAGGGGTTGTTTCATGCCCTGCGCAACGCACTGGGAAACCTCCCAATTATCGCCGAAGACCTCGGCATCATCACGCCGGAGGTGGAAGCTCTGCGGGAGCAATTTGGTTTCCCAGGCATGAAGATTCTGCAGTTCGCCTTCGGCTCCGGTCCGGAGAACCCTTATCTGCCGCATAACCATGTCCGCTCCTGCGTGGTCTATACCGGGACGCACGACAACGACACCACTGCAGGTTGGTTCGAGAGCCTCAAGGCGAAAGAGCAGAAGAACGTGCTGGCTTATTTCGACCGGGACGGAGGCGACATCGTGTGGCAGATGGTGAAATGCGCCCTCGCCTCGGTGGCCGATTATGCCATCATTCCCATGCAGGACCTGCTGGAACTCCCAAGCAGTGGCCGGATGAACGTCCCGGGGGTCGCGGGAGGCAACTGGAGTTGGAGATGCCCGGCCGACGCTTTCTCAGGCAGGCTCGCCGCAAAACTCGCACGGGCTACGGAACTTTACGGCAGGCTGCCTGACTAATTTGCTGGAGATGTGGGTGGTAAATTTATTGACAGTGTGGCTGCAGTTTTTGTATAGAGAATAGGACGTTTATACTTTATCAAACGGCTTCAGAAAAGGACGGAGATAACCTATGTCAGAAAATTCGTTCGGATTCGACACCCTTGCACTCCATGCTGGTCAGACTGTAGATCCCGCCACCCTGTCACGTGCGGTTCCGATTTACCAGACATCTTCGTATGTCTTTAAGAACTCCGAGCACGCTGCCAACCTTTTCGGTCTGAAGGAGTTCGGCAATATCTACACCCGTTTGATGAACCCGACCACCGACGTGCTTGAGAAGAGGGTCGCCGAGCTGGACGGCGGTGTCGCGGCGCTTGCGGTAGCTTCCGGTCAGGCCGCCACTACCTATGCGGTCTTGAACATCGCCAGTGCCGGACAGAACATAATATCCACCAGCTACCTTTACGGTGGGACCTATAACCTGTTCCATTACACCCTGCCGAAATTGGGCATCACGGTGAAGTTCGTCGACTCCTCCGATCCGGAAAACATCCGCAAGGCCATCGACGAAAACACCCGCTTGGTGTACAGCGAGGCCATCGGCAACCCGAAGAACAACGTCGACGATTTCGAGGCGATTGCCAAGGTCGCACACGATGCGGGTATCCCCTATATCGTGGACAACACCGCCGCAACCCCCTTCGTATTCCAGCCGCTCAAGCATGGGGCCGACATCGTAGTCTACTCGTTGACCAAGTTCCTGGGAGGCCACGGCACAAGCATCGGCGGTTGCGTCGTCGACGGCGGGACCTTCCCGTGGAACAACGGCAAGTTTCCGGAGTTCACCGAGCCGGATCCCTCCTACCACGGCTTGAAGTTCTGGGATGCCTTGGGCAATATCTCCTACATCATCAAGATGAGGGTGGAGCTTCTGCGCGACATGGGCGCCTGCATCTCCCCCTTCAATGCTTTCCAGATCATCCAGGGAATAGAGACCCTGCATGTCAGGATGCAGCGTCACGTGGAGAACGCGCAGATGGTTGCCGAATGGCTGGAGCAGAACCCGCTGGTGAGTTGGGTCAACTACCCCGGTCTGCCGAGCCACAAAGACCACGCCAACGCCAAGAAGTACCTGAATGGCGCAGGCGCCATCATCGGTTTCGGCATCAAGGGCGGGCTTCAGGCCGGTATGAAGTTCATCGATAACGTAAAGCTCCTGTCGCACCTGGCCAATATCGGCGATGCCAAGAGTCTCGTGATCCATCCGGCGTCCACCACGCACCAGCAGCTCTCCGCAGAAGAGCAGTTGGCAAGCGGCGT